>JBILIO010000186.1:0-3320 GCA_044349915.1 Sphingobacteriales bacterium
GAATAATCGTTTTGTTTGCAAATCCAATATTGTCTTTTTCATCAATACTAGCATATAAATTTAAATCTCTATTGCTAAAAGCAAATTCGTTAGAAATAAACCAATTTTTTTTGGGTGAATAAGAAAAGCCAATGCTCATTTGTTCTTGTTGCTTTGGTGTAACGAGTTTTACAATAGGCTCAAAATTCCCTTGTGGTATACCCGATATAGGCTGCACCCAGCCATATACACGGCCATTTGCGCTGTTATTAAGCAAAACATAATTACCCGCATTGGGGCCCAGCTCTGTAAAGACTAATTTATATTGTTGGCCAGTATATTTAGGATTGTAGACATAAATTAGGTAGCCTAAGCTGTCTTTTTTTTGATACAAAATTTGGTTTGGATTTAAATCTGTACTATCGGCAGAACTATAAACCGCCTGATCTAATTGATCGCCTATAGTACTTAAAAAAAGTTTTTGGTCGCTAGAAAGATTTTGTAAAAAATTAATATTCTTATTGTCTTTTTCATTGTAATAGTTGACTGTGAAATCGAGCTTTTTCAACTTCATATTTGCCTTTGCAATATTAACCGTTCTACTATAGCTTCTTTCCGAATATTCAAACTCTATAATTATTCTGGAATAAGCAGTAATCATTTTTCTATTGGTAAAAATTATTTCTGCCGAATTGTAGTCTATTGTATAGTCTTGGTTCTCCCCTCTTTTTAATAAATCGCCATCAATGTATACTCTTTCTGTGCCAGCCATAACGATTAAATAGGATTCGTTGTTAGGTCCTTTAATCTTATAGGGTCCTTGACTGCCTTCGGTTCCAAGAAATTCATATTTAAAATACTTTCCTTTTGCAATGGCAGATCCTATGGTTATATCATAATTATTTTGTTGGGTGCTCAGCAGTACTCCTTTTCCTTTTTTTAAATAATTTAAAAAATAACTCTCCCTGCTTTTTAATTCAAAATCGCCAGCTATTAATTTACTATTTGTATTATTCACTTGAATAAATACCCTATCGAATTCTTGTAGTTGTTGGGTATTGCCTTCTGGCTGCACTGGAATATTATCATCCGAAATAACAGCCAATAAATCTATTTCATTGTTGAGCTTGCCAGCTAATTGTAAATTGAATGAAGACAATACCCCTAAATCTTGCGCATTACCAACGCTAATAGCGCGCGCAATACTACCCGACTTCGACAAGCCATTATCTAAAGCCAAAGAGGAGGCCGATTGAGTGGTCATTAAAAAAGGATCTGCTATGATTGCTTTTCTTTGAAATAAGGAAAGGCTATCTTTGTGAAAATACTTTTTAGTTAAGAATGAAGGCGGAAGGGCACTAGTTTTGGTAGAATCAGGGCCTATTTGATGGTTACGGGCAAAAGCATTTGCCCCGGTAATCAATAAAATAAATACAATAAAGCCCTTTAAGTGCATCCTCAGTTTACAATTGGAAGTAAAACGAAGAAAGTAGTGCCTTTATTGGATGAACTTTCAAACCAAATTTCTCCATCAACAGGTAGCAAATTGTTTTTAACTATGGCCAGCCCTAAACCCATGCCGCTATTTTTAGTCGTAAAACTTGGTTCAAAAATATTTGCTTGTATATCCTCGGGTATTCCTACGCCATTGTCTTCGAATTTTATCAATAACTTATTGGAAGAAATGGATAAATGCAATTGAATAATTGGATGCTCGACTTGATCAACAGCATGAATGGCATTTCTAAATAAATTATTAAATATACTGATGAAATTGTCTTTGTTACCTAAAACCTTTAGCTCATGCGATGTCTCATCATTGATCGTAAATTTTACATTTGCTAAATGCTTGAATAAATCTAAAGAAGCCCATAGCGCCTCTTTAATTACTACTGCTTCGGTTTTATGATTCGGCATTTGTGCGTAGTTTGCAAATTCATTTGCAATGTTAGTCAAGTTATCTATTTGCTGAATAAATGTTTTCGCAAAGTTTTCGAATTTATCTTTAAAGTTTTCATCTTGGGCTTTGTGTGCTCTCTCTAATAGCTGTAAGCCTAATTTCATTGGTGTTAAAGGGTTTTTAATTTCGTGAGCCACTTGTTTTGCCATCTCTTTCCATGCACTCTCTCTTTCCGATTTTGCTAATTTATTTGCGCTTTCTTCTAAATCGATGATCATTTTATTATACGCTTTAATCAAGGAACCTATTTCATCATTTCGATTCCAATTGATCATTTTCATTTTTTGACCAAGTTTAGTTTTAATAAGTTGATCTTGAATTAAACTAAGTGGCGCAGTAATTGATTTAGCAATAAAATAGGCAATAATGGAGATGAAGAAAACGATTAAAACATAACTGTTGATAATGGTAGTGATAAATACAGCAATCTTTTGATTGTAATCTGCTGCATTAGCAAAATAAGGCAAATTTAAATAAGCAATAATTTCTGAATTTGTATTTCTAATAGGCGTATAAGCAGATAAATAATTTAAATTTCCAACTTGTTCTTTATTGATAATTTCAGATTGTGCGTCTAGCGATAAGCTGATATAAGCGCTAGGATTCATGCAATTAGCGGTTATGCCAGATTGGGCCAACATTGGGCGCGTACTTAGGAGCAAATCGCCATTAAGGGCATATAAATTAATATCACGTTGATATAAATCTGCTACTTGTTGAAAGGCCTGCACAAAATCATCTTGTTGAACAGATTTAGCTATGGCTTGCGTACCTACTTTTTTAATAATAACCTGTTGAATTTCATATAAATTTTTGCTTAATATTTCTTGTTGTTGGGAGGTGTTTAAATTACTTATGAATTGATAGGTTACCACACCCATAATAGTAATGGAAATAATAATCGTAAAAAGTAAAGATAATTGCACCCTGGTTTTAAACAACAATTGTAATCGGTTAGTAATAGCCGAAAAAGTAAATTGAACCTGTTGCTTGGTAAGCAAAATGCCAATGAAATAAATTACAAGAAATAGTACAAGAAAAATTAAAAATACATAGGCAAAAAAGGAAATATAATTAACTAGGCTAATTTTTGCTTTACTAACTACTATTACCACCTCTTGATTAGGCCGGTAAACCAAGTGTTTGTAGCCATTAACAACTAGACTTGTATTGTTATTTGCTAAAAACTCATCTGGTTTTGTTTTATATGGATAATCGCCTTTATGAGAAATTAATTTGTTTGATTTATAAATGGCATATGCGTATTGGTTAAAATCTTTATTGATTCTTAAATTCCCTTCTAAAAATAACTCTGGATAAATATTGTCTTCTCTAAAATAATTTGCATTGATAGCCATAACTACCCAAACGGTGCTATTGT
>JBILIO010000030.1:0-12361 GCA_044349915.1 Sphingobacteriales bacterium
ATACTTTTTTAACGGGACCATAAGGCACATACTTAGCTACATTATAACCCGCCATCGATAAATTATAACTCAGGTTATCGCTCATGCCCAGCAATTGCGAAAAGTATATACGGCGATCGTTTGCGGCCAAACCATATTGCGCCATTAAATTCACTAAATGCATCGAACTGTTTTCGTTATGCGTACCTGCGCAAATACTAATATCTGCTAGGTTTGCGACGCAATAATCAAGCGCGGCATCATAAGCAGTATCCGAAGCATTTTTATTTTTTTGAATTGGATCTTCGTAATTTTTAGCAGCAGCGCGTGCGCGTTCTTTTTCCATATAAGCACCACGCACCAATTTAATTCCAAAAAATAAACCGGCGGCTTTTAATTTTTCGTGTGCCGATTGCATAGCGGCCAGTCTATCGTGACGGTAAAACTGATAGGTATTATAAACAATGGCCTCTGTTTTATTAAAATGCGCCATCATTTGAAAAGCCAAAGCATCAATGGTTTTTTGAATCCAACTTTCTTCGGCATCTATAAAAATACGCACATTAGCCCCGTGTGCGGCTTTACATATTTCGTACATTCTATCGCTCACCCGCTTAAAGGCTGCTTGCTCTGCTGGGCTTAAGGGTTGGCCTGCATCCATTTTTTCTAATAAGGTAATGCTCGCTATTCCGGTTACTTTAAAAACAGCAAAAGAAATTTTATCGTCGCCTTTGGCGCGCGCAATAGTGGCAATGGTTTCTTTCGTAGTGGCATCAAAACTACTTTCGGTTTCGGCTCCTTCTGCCGAATAATCTAATATAGTACCAATGTTGTATTTGGCTAATTCTTGAATGGTTTTATTACATTCATCTATAGATTCGCCGCCACAAAAATGACGGAATATAGTGGCCTTAATAATTGGCGCTACTGGCAAACCAATTGCCATGGCAAATGTTGTCATAGGCGGACCAATTTTTACCAATAGGTTACTACTAATGGCTTTGAATAACCAATAAGCACGGGTTAAGTCTGCATTGCTTTTGCTGGAAAATGCGATTTCGGAATTAGAAAAATTAGGCTGATTAGACATTGATAAAGGGTATTGATGCTGATGGCTAATTTACGATTTACTTGCAAAAAGGAAGGTTTTTTTATTAAAATAAAGCCGATGTTGGCTTTTTTTTCAGTTTTATATATGTTAATTTGCAAGCAGATGATGACAGTAAATACAGCAATTGCAGGTTTAAGCGAATGGGGATTGCCAGCGGCCAAAATGATACTCATATCGGGCCCTTGCAGCGTGGAGTCGGAAAGCCAAATTGAACAAACGGCGGCAGCGCTTGCCGAGCATCAAGTACAAATTTTAAGAGGCGGTATTTGGAAACCGCGCACACGCCCGGGTTCTTTTATGGGTATAGGCGATGGTGCTTTGCCTTGGCGAGTAAATGCGGCAAAAAATAATCATTTAAAATCTGCGGTCGAGGTGGCCAATGCCAAACATGTGGAAGCGGCTTTAAAGGCTGGCGTCGATATTTTGTGGATTGGTGCGCGTTCTACGGTTTCGCCTTTTGTGGTGCAAGAAATTGCCGATTCCTTACAAGGGGTTGACATTCCCGTGATGATTAAAAATCCGATTAACCCCGATTTAGATTTATGGATTGGCGCGATTGAAAGAATTAACCATGCAGGTATTCATAAAATTGCGGCCATTCACCGTGGTTTTTCTACTTACGAGAAAAACATTTACCGCAATGTGCCCAATTGGAATATTCCTTTAGAATTAAAAAGATTGATTCCGAATATTCCGCTGTTTTGCGACCCGAGTCATATTTGTGGGAGCTTAGATTTAATTCAACACATCAGTCAAAAAGCATTGGATTTAAATTTTGATGGTTTGATGATTGAATCGCACATAGATCCGCACCATGCACTCAGCGATAAAGACCAACAGCTCAGCCCTAGGGCATTAGGGGCAATACTCGAACATTTAATTATTCGCTCGAGTACTTCTACCGATCAAGTTTTTATCGATAACTTAAAAAAATTACGCAACGATATTGATAAAATTGATTACGAAATGTTAGAATTGGTGGCGGCCAGAAATAAAATTATTGAAGCCATTGGCGTTTATAAAAAAGAAAATAACATTACTATTTTTCAGCCCGAGCGTTGGGCCGAAATTGTGGATACCCGCAAACAGTATGGCGAAGAAATTAAATTATCAGACGAATTAATTATGGATTTGATAAAGGCCATACACCGCGAAGCCATTGCCATTCAAACTAATATTCTGAACAATGGAAAATAAAATAGCGGCTTTAAAAAACAATCAAGTTTATTTTACCGACAATGTTTCGGAGCTCGATGCTTTTATTGAAAAAAATAAATACAGCAAGGTGGTGGTACTGGGCGATAACAATACCATCGAAAATTGTCTGCCCTATTTAAACTTATATTCTAGCTATACCGCCAATGCCGATATTATTGAAATAGACGCAGGCGAAGGCAGTAAAAACATAGACATTTGCATTGGCATTTGGAATATGATGATGGATTACGAAATGGATCGCAAAAGTTTATTGCTAAATGTGGGTGGCGGTATGGTATCGGATATTGGGGCATTTGCAGCCAGCACTTATATGCGCGGCATCGATTTTATCAATATTCCAAGCAGTTTATTGGCCATGGTAGATGCGAGCCACGGTGGTAAAAATGGCATCGATGTAAACGATTATAAAAATATGATTGGCGGATTTAATAATCCTAAAGCGGTGTTTATTTTTCCAACTTTATTAGATACGCTGCCTGCAGAAGAAAAAAAATATGGTTTTGCAGAAATTATTAAGCATGGTTTAATTGCTGATGAAAAACATTATCAAGCGGCCATGGCTTATTTACAAGACGAAGAAAACTCAGATTTAAATGAATTGATTATAGATTCAATTTTAATTAAAATCGGTATTGTTGCGCAAGATCCATTCGATAAAAACGAGCGCAAATTATTGAATTATGGCCATAGCATTGGCCATGCCCTAGAGAGTAGTTTTTTAGCACTCGATAGCCCCATCAGCCACGGATTGGCTGTGCTTGCGGGCATCATCATCGAAAATAAAATTGCGGTTGCATTAGGTTTATTAGACGCAAATGTAGAAAAGCAAATTGCCCAGGATATTCAAAGCCATTATACTTTACCAAAAATTAAAGCCAATACCATTGCGCCCATTTTGCATTATTTAATGTTAGATAAAAAGAATGTGGATGCAGCTATTCAACTCGCTATTATTACTAAAATTGGCGAAGGCAAAGTAGCACAAACTTGTAGCACGGCTATGGCTGCAGCAGCTATTCAATCTTATTCAGAAGAAATAAAATGATAACCGAGGGCGCTAGCGATTTGCAAGTTTCGATTTCGGGTAGCAAAAGCGAATCCAATAGAGCCCTTATATTGCAAGCCTTTGCGAGCGATCGCATAGTTATCGAAAACCTTTCGGATTCGGACGATACGCGCGCTTTAATACAAGCGCTTGAATTAGCTCATGAGAATTCGAGCTCCGAAATAAAAATTGATTGCGGACATGCCGGAAGTACTTTTCGTTTTTTAATGGCATACTTTGCAGGCCTTGCAGGTAAAGAAATTATATTAACCGGTTCCGAACAATTACAGCAAAGGCCAATGGCCCCGCTTATTTCAGCCTTACAAGCATTAGGCGCCAACATCACTTATTTAGCACAGGAAGGTTTTGCGCCGATTCGCATCAGCGGAAAAAATTTACAAGCTAACAATGCAATCGAAATAGATAGCAGCAAGAGCTCGCAATATATTTCTGCTTTATTATTAATTGGCTCGCAAATAAGTGGCGGTTTAAATTTACACTTAAGCCAAAGCCGCGTATCCAATGCATATATTCAAATGACAATCGCCTTACTAAAGCAAGCAGGCGTATTGGTTTCGGACCAACAAGAAAATTTAATAATTGCCGAACAAAAAATACAAGGCCATTCTTTTTACATCGAACCCGATTGGAGTTCGGCCTCTTATTGGTATGCGATAAAAGCTTTAGGTTATAGCGGAAAAATATTTTTAAAAGGTTTGAAAAAAGATAGTGTGCAAGGCGATGCTTGTATTGCAAAGCTGATGGAAAACTATGGCGTACAAACTATTTACCATGCGGATGGCATCGAAATTATTGCAGGTACTATCTGTAAAGAGCCGCTGCTAATAGATTGCATCGATTGCCCCGATTTAGCGCCAACATTAATTGCTACGGCTGCAGCCATGCGTTTGCCTTATCGTTTTACAGGTTTACAAACGCTCGCACACAAAGAAAGCAACCGAACCGAAGCTTTAAAGAGCGAGCTCGCAAAAATAGGTGTAAAGCTAAGTGCTTCTGGAGCAGTTTTTAGTTTAGCTTTTCCAGCCGCATTCGATTATACACAAGCCCTTGTTTTTGAAACCCACCACGATCATCGAATGGCGATGTGCCTTGCGCCACTAGCCCTGCAATGGCCGAATATCACGATTAAAAATGCAGCTGTAGTCGAAAAATCGTACCGCAGTTTTTGGGATGATTTTGCACAAACCGGATTAAGCCTTAACTTGCAATAATATGGCAGGAAATTCTTTTGGAACTTTATTTAAAATTCACACTTTCGGCGAATCGCATGGCGAGGCCATTGGTGTGGTAATTGATGGTTGCCCCGCTGGCTTAACCATCGACATGGATTTTTTACAAGCCGAACTCGATCGCCGAAAGCCAGGCCAATCGCACATTACCAGCCCTCGCAAAGAATCCGACGAAGCAAAAATTATTTCTGGGGTGTTTAATGGTCAAACCATGGGCACACCTATTTGCATACTTATTGCCAACGAAAATCCAAAAGAAAAAGATTACGCTTATTTAAAAGATACCTTCCGCCCTTCGCATGCCGATTTTACTTACGAGAAAAAATATGGTACGCGCGATTACCGCGGAGGCGGTCGTTCTTCGGCTAGAGAAACCGCTGCAAGAGTAGCAGCTGGAGCCATTGCCAAAATGTTATTGAAAAAAGAAAATATAAATATTACTGCATTTGTTACTAGAGTAGGTCCTATTCAATTAACCAAAGAAATTCAAACACTCGATTTAAGCATTGCACAAAACAACAGCATTAAATGCCCCGATAGTGCAACCGCTGAAGATATGATTGCTTATATTGAAGATATTAAAAAAGACGGCGATACCGTTGGCGGAATTATCCGTTGCCATATAGACCACGCTCCTGCTGGCTTAGGCGAACCGGTGTTCGATAAACTACATGCCAATTTAGCTAAAGCCATGATGAGCATTAATGCCGCACATGGATTCGAATATGGTTCGGGATTCGAAGGTGCTTGTACTTTAGGTTCGCAAAACAACGATGCCATTACCAAAAACTTCAGCACGCATACCAATAACGCGGGCGGTATTTTAGGCGGCATTAGTACCGGCGATCAAATTTATTTTAATGTTGCATTTAAACCCGTTGCCACTATTTTAAAACCGCAACAAAGTATTGATAGAGCCGGCAACGCAATTACTTTACAAAACGAAGGCAGACACGATCCATGTGTATTGCCGCGTGCCGTGCCCATCGTAGAGGCTATGGCTGCACTCGTAATGATCGATATGCTCTTGCAACAAAAAGCAATTCAATAATTTTTATTCTTCAATTAGAACAAGAGAAAAAGCAATTCAATAATTTTATTTCTTCAACAAAAAAAGCCTTTCGAAAAATTCAAAGGGCTTTTTTTTATTTCGCAATTTATTTAAATAGCTGGATAAATGCTAGGTGCATCCTCGTGCATCATTTGATAAATAATTTCGACAACATCTTCTGCGTTTGGTTTCGAAAAATAATCGCCATCGGTGCCATAAGCCGGACGATGCGGATGCGAAGAAATGGTTTTAGGTTTTGCATCTAAATATTGGTAAGCGCCTTGAACCTCTAGCACCTGCTGCATCATATAGGCAGTAGCGCCACCCGGAACATCTTCATCTAAGAATACCACCTTATTGGTTTTCTTTATTGAATCAGCAATATAATGGTGAATATCAAATGGCAATAAAGTTTGCACATCAATTAATTCAACAGATATATTCATTTCATTTAACATAGCCACTGCTTCGGCTGCAATTCTACAACACGAACCATAAGTAACTAAAGTAACATCATGCCCTGCAATTAAAGTTTCTGGAATACCAATCGGAATAGTAAATGTGCCAATATTGTTCGGCATTTTTTCTTTCAAACGGTAACCATTTAAACACTCGATAATTAAAGCGGGCTCGTCTGATTGTAACATGGTATTGTAAAAACCGGCTGCTTGCGTCATGTTGCGGGGCACTAAAACATAGATACCGCGCAGTGCATTAATGATCATACCCATCGGCGAACCCGAATGCCACACGCCTTCTAAACGATGGCCACGCGTTCTAATAATCATCGGCGCTTTCTGCCCTGCTTTGGTTCTGTATGCAAGCGAAGCTAAATCGTCGCTTAAAGTTTGTAAGCCGTATAATAAATAATCTAAATATTGAATTTCGGTAATCGGTCTTAAACCTCTTAAAGCCAAACCAATTCCTTGACCAATAATAGTTGCTTCTCGAATACCGGTATCGGTAATTCTAATTTCTCCGTATTTATCTTGTAAGCCTGCAAAGCCTTGGTTAACATCGCCAATTTTTCCTAAGTCTTCGCCAAAGGCAACAATGCGGGGGTCTCTAGCGAATGCCGCATCAAAACAAGCTTGTAAAATTTCGCGACCATCTAGCTGTTCTGCGTCTTCATTATAAATGGGCAATTGCGTTTGAACCGACAATGCCGACTCGGTACTATTGGTAAATAAATAAGAATTATAGCGATCAAAATTGGCGTCTTGGTAACGCTTCAACCATGCTTTCAATTGCAATTTAGCAGGCGAATCTTCACTAATGCTTAAACGTAAAACTGTTTTAATAGCCACCATAATATCTCTACGAGAAGGATCAATGGTTGCTTGTAATTTTTGTGCTTGCGCTAAAATTAAATCTGGCGCAGCAGCAGTGCTTGCAATAGATTGAATGATTTCGCTTACTACAATAATTTCTGTTTTAATTGGCGCATTAAATGCTTCCCAAACTTCTTTTTGCCAAGTGCGCACTTGCTTTTTTGCAACTGCTTCTATTTCATCAAGCGTAGCAGCATCGGCAATTTCGGCGCTTATCATCCATTCGCGCATTTGCTTTAAACAATCAAAATCTGCTTCCCAAGCTAAACGCTCGGCAGATTTATAACGCTCATGAGAACCCGATGTAGAATGGCCTTGCGGTTGCGTTAATTCTTTCACATGAATTAATACCGGCACATGTTCTTTTCTAGCAATGGCAGTGCCGCGCTCATAAGCTTCGCATAAAGCCGCATAATCCCAACCATTCACTACAATAATTTCATACCCTGACGCATTAGCATCACGCTGAAATCCTTTTAAAATTTCTGAAATACTTTCTTTTGTAGTTTGGTATTTTGCATGCACCGAAATACCATAGGCATCATCCCAAACAGAAATAACCATGGGCACTTGTAAAACGCCCGCAGCATTAATGGTTTCGAAAAAATGACCTTCGGAAGTACTGGCATTACCAATAGTTCCAAATGCAACTTCGTTTCCTTTATCAGAAAAATTACTTAAGTAATGTAAGTTTTCGTTGTTTCTATAAATTTTAGAGGCAAGCGCTAAACCAAGCAGGCGTGGCATTTGACCAGCTGTTGGAGAAATATCTGCCGAAGAATTTTTCATCTCCATTAAATTTTTCCATGCACCATCTTCATCAATACTGCGCGTTCCAAAATGTCCATTCATACTTCTACCCGCAGAACAAGGCTCAGCATCAACATCAGGAAAAGCATACAATTGCGCAAAAAATTCTTTGATATTCGACATGCCCGTAGCAAACATAAAAGTTTGATCGCGGTAATAGCCCGAACGAAAATCGCCATTCTGAAAACTTCGAGCCATGGCCAGTTGTGCCACTTCTTTTCCATCGCCAAAAATGCCAAACTTCGCTTTACCCGTTAACACTTCTTTTCTGCCGAGTAAACTCGCCTGTCTACTTTCCATACCGATGCGGTAATCGGAAATCACATTGGCTTTAAATTCGTCGAAAGAAATCTTTTGCATTTGATCGCTGGCCTGAGCCGAGTGTTGATTTGACATAGTGTAAACTTACGGCTGCAAAAATAAACATTCAAAGCCTGATTTACCAATCTAAATGCGCAATTGCGGAAAAATTCTAAAGCCCTATTTCGCATCATTTGTGCAAATAATCGGAATTTTTGGCAAAAATGTGTTTCAAAAGCTGGCATTTAAGCCTTTTCGCATATAATTACGAATCTATAGCAGCTTGAAATTGAAAGAGATAAAGGATTTAAACAGGCAAAAACCAATAAAACACCAATCGGTAACAATTTTGGAACAAATTTTGATAGTTAGACAAATATTAAATAGGTTTGTATCACGCAAATTATAAAAAACACAAAATTTAAATAAATACACAAATGAAAAAATTAGTTCTATCAATTTTCGCAGTAGCAGCAATGGCTACCGCAAGTATGGCACAAACTGCACCAGTTGAAAACCCAAATGCAGCAGATTTTAAATTCGATACAGAAGTACACGATTTTGGAAGCATTAAAGAAGGTGTGCAAGCAGAACATACTTTTAAATTCACTAACACAGGTAAAGAGCCATTAGTAATCACAAATGTGCAAGCATCTTGCGGATGTACTACTCCAACTTGGTCTAAAGAGCCCATCAAACCAGGAGCGCAAGGATCAGTAACAGCAATTTACAATTCAAAAGGTCGTCCAGGAAATTTCAATAAAGCGGTAACCGTTACTTCGAATGCAAAAACTGCACAAAAAGTATTGTTTATTAAAGGAAATGTAGAAGCAGCTGCAGCAGCAGAATCTGCAATGCCTGTTAAACAAGATGTGGCAACGCCTTCAGAAAATAAGCCAAAAAATTAATTCCTTTTTCTGATAAATTTTAAGACTTTTGTCCCGGTGTATATTACATCGGGACATTTTTTTTATATCAATAATTAACCATGCCAAAAATAGCCAATAAAGGCATTCACATGCCCTCTTCTCCCATTCGTAAATTAGTACCCTTTGCCGATCAAGCGAAAAAAGAAGGAAAGAAAATATATCATTTAAATATTGGACAACCCGATATTGAAACGCCCTCAACCATGCTCGATGCGATTAAAAACATCGACTTTAAAGTGTGGGCCTATACGCATTCGGAAGGTATTCCATCTTACCGCGAAAAGTTAGCGGGTTATTATCAAAAAGTGGGGTTCGATATTAATGCAACTAATATTATTGTAACCAATGGCGGCTCGGAAGCCATTACCATTGCGATTAATACTTGTTTAAACCCGGGCGATGAAATTATTATTCCAGAACCATTTTATGCCAACTACAATGGATTTACTTGTATGTCTGATGTAGTAGTAAAACCAATCGTTTCCAGCATCGAAAATGGATTTGCATTACCAGCCATTGCCGAATTCGAAAAAATCATTACTGCAAAAACCAAAGCAATTATGATTTGCAATCCAAATAATCCGACGGGTTATTTATATTCTCGCGAAGAATTAGAAGCCTTAAAAGTACTAGCTTTAAAATACGATTTATATATTTTTTCTGACGAAGCGTACAGAGAATTTTGCTACGATGGCAAAGCATTTATTTCGCCAATGCATTTAGAAGGATTAGATCAACATGTGATTGTGTTGGATACAGTTTCGAAGCGCTACAGCGCATGCGGCGCAAGAATTGGCGCATTGGTTACTAAGAATAAAGAAGTGATAGCAGCGGCGTTAAAATTTGCGCAGGCAAGGTTGAGCCCGCCGGCAATTGGACAAATTGCAGGCGAAGCAGCGATCGATACACCCGCAAGTTATTTCGAACAAGTTAATAAAGAATATACCGAACGCAGAAATTTATTGGTGTCGGAATTAAATAAAATGGAAGGCGTGTTTTGCCCTAATCCAGGTGGCGCATTTTATGCAGTGGTGCGATTACCTATAGACGATTCGGATAAATTTTGTCAATGGATGTTAGAATCATTTGCACACGAAAACCAAACTGTTATGATGGCGCCCGCAACCGGATTTTATTCGACAACAGGAGCAGGAAAAAATGAAGTACGTTTAGCTTATGTATTAAAGAAAGAAGACTTAGCCGCTGCATTGGTTTGTTTAGCCGAAGCTTTAAAAGTTTATCCAGGCAAAACAAATTAATTGCATACGCTCCTTTTATAAATTGCGTATCTTTGTACATATTAACATTCCGGGGGCTGCTTGGAATTGACAGGGTGGAAGATTTGGTGGTAAGCATGCAGGGCTTTTGTGTAATTGCCCTTAAAAGAAATTGCTCACAATTTAATTGGCGAAAATAACTACGCTCTTGCTGCGTAATTATAACAGATGTTATAGTTACCTCTTTCATAATTAGATTATGAAGCGAGATGTCTCCCAGAAGCGCTGAACGGCCGCGTCTGATTTCGAGGCACTGAAAAAGTCGGAATAGGAAAAGTATAGTTTCGATGCTTCTCCGAAATCAAGAAACTAAGAAATATGTAGCCAGTTTGGGAGCAGCATATTTCCGACAATCAAACCTAAAATAAGCATGTAGAAAGCGATTCAGGTCCCATGTTTGGACGAGGGTTCGACTCCCTCCAGCTCCACTTTAGACAACAAACTAGACTTACGACAGGGCTTTTTTCAAAGCCTTTGTCGTTTCGTCCAGCTCGTCATCACAGCTCACTCGTAGCGACTCAAACCCACGTCCTTTGGGCGTTTCAATGGGTGACACTCCAACAGCATTTATTCTTAGAATTGTATTATTGAGCCATAATTCATCGCTCTTATTATTTGGGTATTAATGGTAGAATAATTGCATATTTCGATACCTATCAATTAAGCATTCGCATTTTGGTCACTTTTTTCGCACCAAATTTTCTGAAAGTATTGTTCTCATTGAGTTTTAATCAATTTAAAAAAACGAAACATGAGCGTAAAACTATCATTTTGGATTAGATCCAGCCAGAAAACAAATCAGCGTAAAGCACCAATTTACCTGAGAATCCAACAAGGTGACATTCGTACCCACCACTCACTTGGAGAATACATCAACCTCAGTACATGGGATAAGAAAGCACAACGTGTAAAAGGCAATGGTATTGAAACCGAAGCCATCAATGGTAAATTAGATGCTGTAAAAGCAAGGGCGTTGAAGATTTATAATGAGCTACTCATTAGTGGTGAACCTTTTAATCCACATACTATCAAAGACCGATTAGTTAATGGTAGCACGCAAGCCATGACATTTGATGAATTAATGGAAGAGCACATCCAAAAAATGATTGCACTTAAAGGTAAATCCTATTCTCAACCAACCATTATTAAATACAGGAATAGCCAACTAAGGGTGAGCGAATATGTAAAAAAGCGGTTCAAGCGAAACGATATTTATTTGTATGAATTGGATTACGATTTCATCAAAGAATTTGAATCGTTTTTAAAAATAGAATACAATAATAGCAATACGACTTGTGCTAAACATTTTCAGCGCATCAGTCGTGTAGTGCGCATTGCGTTAAACAGAGGATTTATTAATAGATACCCTTTTGGCGAGTACAAACCTAAGATCGATAAAAGCGAACTCGTATACCTCACCTATGAAGAAATTCAAAAAATTGAAGCTAAAACATTTTCAATCCCAAGATTAGAAATGGTAAAAAAGGTGTTTTTATTTAGTTGTTTCTCTGGGTTAAGTTTCAAAGAAATGGAGAATTTAGAACCTAAAAATATCATAACAAGCGATGGTGAGGTTTTCTGGTTAAGTATGGTTCGTCAGAAAACTAAAAAACAATATAAAGTAGTATTACTACCTCAAGCATACCAGCTACTTCAGGATATGAAAGTATACGAAAGCCATATTCCGAAAGGTAAACTTGTGCCAATTATGAGCAATCAAAAATATAACTCCTATTTAAAAGAAATTGCTGACCATTGTGATATTCCAAAGGTACTTACTAGCCATGTTGGTAGAAAGAGTTTTTCAATTGGTATTGCTTTACGTTCTTCTGTTAGTATTGAATTATTAAGTGCTTTACTCGGTCATTCATCTATACGTGTAACTACTGACTACTATACCAAAATTACTGATGAAGTAATGATAGATGGTGTAAAAAATCTAGCTGATCAATTGAAAAAGTTGAAGTAAAAATTTAGTGTACCCAAATAATAAGAGCGATGAATTATGGCTCAATAATACAATTCTAAGAATAAATGCTGTTGGAGTGTCACCCATTGAA
>JBILIO010000031.1:0-12338 GCA_044349915.1 Sphingobacteriales bacterium
TTGTAAGGTCTTTTTAATTTAAATAAATGAAAATACATTTTATTGCAATTGGCGGTAGTGCCATGCATAATTTAGCCATTGCGCTGCATAAAAAAGGATATCAAGTAACAGGTTCCGACGATGAAATTGTGGAACCTTCTAAATCGCGTTTAGCATCTTATCAATTATTGCCAGCAAAAGAAGGTTGGAACGAAGCAGCTATTACGCCCGATTTACATGCAGTAATTTTAGGAATGCATGCCCGTGCAGACAACCCAGAACTATTGAAAGCAAAGGAATTGGGCCTGCCTATATTTTCTTACCCCGAATATTTATACGAACAATCGAAAGATAAAAAGCGCGTGGTAATAGGGGGCAGCCATGGTAAAACTTCTATTACCGCCATGATTTTGCATGTACTTCAAGCCAGTCGTTTTCCAATTGATTACATGGTTGGTGCGCAATTGCGTGGTTTCGATACAATGGTTAAAATAACCGACGACGCTAAAACAATTATTCTAGAAGGAGACGAATATTTATCATCGCCCATAGACAGAAGACCTAAATTTCATTTGTATAAAGGACATGTTGCGGTACTCAGTGGTATTGCTTGGGATCACATCAATGTTTTTCCAACCTTCGAAATTTATTTACAACAATTTGAACAATTCATCGACACCTTGGAGCCTAATGCAGTTTTAATTTATTCGGCAAACGATGCGGTATTAACATATTTAGTAAAGCAACACCCCCGAACAGACATTCGTAAAATACCATATTTAGCGCATGCTGCAAATACGACAGAAGGCATTACCTATTTGACAACAGCTGCAGCTGCAGTGCCTTTGCGTATTTTTGGAGACCATAATTTACAAAACTTACATGCCGCAAAATTGGTGTGTATGGAATTGGGTTTAGCAGAATCCGATTTCTACCAACATATTCAAACTTTTAATGGTGCTTCTAAAAGATTAGAACTCATTGCTAAAAATAAATCGTGTAATGCATACAAAGATTTTGCACATTCTCCTTCTAAATTAATGGCTACTACTGCCGCTGTTAAAAATCAATTTGAAAACAGAAAGTTAATTGCCTGTATGGAGTTGCATACCTTTAGTAGTTTAACGGCGGAGTTTTTAAAAGAATACCATGGTTGCATGAATACCGCAGACCAAGCCATAGTATATTTTAATCCACATACCATTGCACATAAAAAATTAGCTCCTATAAGCATTGAACAGGTGACCGCTGCTTTTGCGCGAGAAGATTTAATGGTCTTTACCGAATCGGATAAATTGCAAGCTTATTTGAAGGCCCAAAAATGGGAAAACTGCAATTTACTTTTAATGAGTTCGGGTAATTTTGACGGCATACACATGGAAAGTTTTGCCGAAGAATTGCTATTGGAATAATTTTTAAGCATAAATCGCTTCAAAAGCTCGTTTTTAAAGAAATAATACTTTGCGTAATCTCTTGATTTACTGCTGATAATAGGTGTATTGTGGATATCTTGATAAATCAGAAAAACTTCTTCACATACACATTTTGCAATTTTTATAAATTTATATTTGCATTTAAAGCAATATAATGGCTAATAAATTAAAATCACCATTACCATCAGAGATAACGGAGCAAGATTCGGAACCCGTTTCGATTGCAAATACTGCGCCTAAAAAATCGGAAAAGGTAAATACCGCAAAAGCGAAACAAAAAGAAAATTCTTTTTCGTTTTTAGATTTCTTTATAGACGGACGCGCTGTTAAAATTTCGGGTTTACTTTTATTATTATGCTCACTTTATTTCTTTGTTGCTTTTTGTGCTTTTTTATTAACCTGGCAAGATGACCAAAGTGTGGTGGCCAATGCTGGCCTAAATATTCTTTTTGATGCCCAGAACAATAAAGTAGAAAATTGGCTTGGCATAACGGGCGCGTTAATTTCGCATATTTTTATTCATAGATGGTTTGGCATAGCCTCCTTTATATTTGTATTTTCATTTTTCCTATTAGGCTTTAGAATTTTATTCAAGGTTGCTTTATTAAATATTTCTAAAAGTATCGCCTATTCCTTATTCCTATTGGTTTTCATCTCTGCAACCATTGGTTTTATCATTAGTTTTATTCAAACAGATTATTACTTTTTGGCCGGCGGTTATGGCATCTCTATTAATGCTTTTTTAAATGCCATATTAGGTAAAATTGGTACTGCAGGCTTATTGATATTTGCTGGTTTAAGTTGTTTAGTGATCGCGTATAATTTTGAATTTAAATCGCCGATTAAAAAGGTTGAAAAGAAAATTATTGATACACTTGATGAGGAAGCTTTACTTCCGGTAGAGGCAAATCGTAAGGCAGAATTAATTAAACCAGAATTTGAAGCTAAACCTACCTCGGTGGAGTTTCCAATTTTAAATAAACCATTGAACGAAGCACAAATGCCGGTTTTAAAACAGGTAGAAGAAACTATGGAGCTTGTAAGCGAAATGGAGTCGGAACCCGAAACCGAATCTACAGAAGAGGCATTCGAAACAGTTTCTTATAAAAAACCAAACCCAGTAGAAACCGACGAAGTTCCCTTAGAAATGGCTATTGTAGCGCCCGAAGCTACACCAGAAATTGGAAGCCCGACCGATACCGATCTATTAGCAGCAAACTTGGTAAAAGAATTAGGAGAGTACGATCCTACACTTGATTTATCTTCTTATCAATATCCAACACTCGATTTATTAGAAAATTATGGTAGCAGTAAAATAGCGGTTAACACAGAAGAATTAGAGCGCAATAAAAATAGGATTGTAGAAACACTTGGACATTATAATATTGATATTGCAAAAATCAAAGCTACCATTGGTCCAACGGTTACGCTTTACGAAATAGTTCCTGCAGCTGGTGTGCGCATTTCTAAAATTAAAAATTTAGAAGACGACATTGCCTTGAGTTTATCTGCTTTGGGTATTCGTATTATTGCACCTATTCCGGGTAAAGGAACCATTGGTATAGAAGTACCGAATCAAAATCCAGAAATGGTTTCGATGCGTTCGGTGTTAGCTTCCGAAAAATACCAAACCACTACCATGGATTTACCCATTGCTTTGGGTAAAACAATTTCAAACGAAGTGTATATTGTAGATTTGGCTAAGATGCCCCATTTATTAATGGCTGGTGCAACGGGTCAAGGTAAATCGGTTGGTATAAACGCTTTATTGATTTCACTTTTATATAAAAAACACCCATCGCAAATTAAGTTTGTAATGGTCGATCCTAAAAAAGTAGAATTAACTTTATTTAGAAAAATTGAAAGACATTTCTTAGCAAAACTACCAGGCGATGGGGATGCCATTATTACAGATACCAAAAAAGTAGTGCATACTTTAAATTCATTGTGTATCGAAATGGATCAGCGTTACGAGCTATTGAAAGATGCACATGTTAGAAATTTAAAAGAATACAATGTTAAATTTATTGGCCGTAAATTAAATCCGCAAGAAGGACATCGTTATTTACCCTACATTATTTTGGTAATAGATGAGTTTGCAGATTTAATGATGACTGCAGGTAAAGAAATTGAAACGCCGATTGCAAGGTTGGCGCAATTGGCCAGAGCCATTGGTATTCATTTGGTAATTGCCACTCAAAGACCTTCTGTAAATGTGATCACAGGAACCATCAAAGCAAACTTTCCTGGGCGTTTGGCATTTAGGGTAAGTTCTAAAATTGATTCGAGAACTATCTTAGATGCAGGAGGAGCGGAGCAATTAATTGGTCGAGGTGATATGTTACTTTCTACGGGTAGTGATATTATTCGTTTGCAATGCGCATTTGTGGATACACCAGAAGTAGAAAAAATTACAGAGTTTATTGGTTCACAAAGGGCTTATGCAAGTGCGCATATTTTGCCAGAATATGTAGACGAAACTTCAGAAAGTAGTTCTAAAGATTTTAATCCAGACGAAAGAGATAGTTTATTCGAAGATGCTGCAAGGTTAATTGTCATGCACCAACAAGGATCAACTTCACTCATTCAAAGAAAATTAAAATTAGGCTATAACCGTGCGGGTCGAATTATTGATCAGCTAGAAGCCTTTGGCATTGTGGGCCCTTTCGAAGGCTCTAAAGCCAGGGAGGTGCTCATTAAAGACGAGTATTCTTTGGAGCAACATATCAATACAATAATCAATAATAATAAATCTTAGTGCTGTTTAATATATCATGAGAAAGTTTAGTCTTTTAATAATTTCCTTCATTTTTATACAAGTAAATTTTGCCACAGCGCAAGTGGATAAAAAAGCCAATACTATTTTAGCTGGCGTGAGTGCGAAATACAAAAGTTATAAATCTATTACCGTAGATTTTGCTTATACACTAGAAAATCCTGCGGCCAAAATTAAAGAAACCCAAACCGGAAATTTAATTTTATCGGGAGCAAAATACAGATTAAACATAGCAGGTCAAGAAGTTATTTGTGATGGTAAAACCACTTGGACCATTATGAAAGAGGCTAAGGAAGTGCAAGTAAATAGCGTAGATGCGAACGAGGAGGGTATCAAGCCTGCCGAAATTTTTACCATGTACGATAAAGGTTTCTTGATTAAATATGTAAATGAAAACCAAGCTGGCGCAAAAGTTTTACAAAATTTAGAACTTACGCCAACCGATAAATCAAAAGCTTTTTTTAAAATAAAATTAAGCGTCGATAAAGCAACAAAGCAATTAGTGAAAAGTATTATTTTTGATAAAAATGGCAATAGATATACTTATGCTATTAAAAATTTCAAAGCCAATACGCCAACAACGGCCAGTACTTTTACTTTTGATCCCAAAAAATATCCAGGCGTAGAATTAGTAGATTTAAGATAGTTAAAGTAAAAGCATAAAATGAAAGCAAATCAATCAACACTCGATAAAATAGAAGATTTATTTAAAGCTTTAGGTTATAAGGTTCGCTACGAAAGAGGAAATTTTAAACCTGGTTCATGCGTGCTATTAGCATCTAAAGTAGTGGTGGTTAATAAATTTGCAACCACCGATGTGAAAGTGGCTGCCTTAGCAGAAATTATTGCGCAGTTAACTTTAGATTTGAGTAATCTCGAAGAAGCACAAGTCAAATTTTTAAACGCCATTCAACAAGAAAGTTTCGCAACGTGAAAGTAACATTCCTTGGTACGGGTACTTCTCAAGGCGTTCCAGTGATCGCTTGTCAATGTGTGGTTTGTACTTCCGATGATTCGCGAGATAACCGCTTACGCAGTTCGGTGATGTTTGAGCTGAACGATAAAGTATTGGTGATTGATGCAGGTCCAGATTTTAGGTATCAAATGTTGAGGGCAAAAGTAACACAGTTAGATGCCATCTTATTTACCCACGAACACAAAGACCACGTAGCTGGTTTAGACGACATCAGAGCCTTTAACTTTAAACACGATAGGGAAATAGACCTTTATGCCGAGCGCAGGGTACAGCAAGCTTTAAAAAACGAATTTGCTTATATTTTTTCTGAGCTTCAATATCCAGGTTTGCCACGAGTTATTTTAAATGATATTGATGGAAGTACCTTGCATATTCAAGGCGTTGCAGTTACACCTATTCAAACCATGCATTATAAATTGCCGGTATTTGGTTTTCGCATAAAAGATTTTACTTATATCACCGATGCAAAAACAATTTCTGCCCAAGAAAAAGAAAAAATAAAAGGATCGAAGGTTTTAGTGTTAAATGCGCTACGAAAAGAAGAACACCTTTCGCACTTTACTTTTGACGAAGCAATTGCATTAGCTTTAGAATTAGATTGCGAACAAACCTATTTTACTCATATTAGCCATCAATTAGGAACGCAACAAGCTATTGAAATAGAATTGGCAAAGTATCATGGCCGCATCGCTTTGGCTTATGATGGTTTGGTTGTGGAATTGTAAGAAAATAATCCTAAAAATGGGCTAAATATTGCTTTTTTGATTCGAAAAGTAAACTTAAAATTCTGAAAATAAGCTGTATCCTACTTTTTTCAACTTTTTCTTGTTATAAAAGCCAAATTCTCTATATTTGCAATCCACAATCACAAGCGAAAGTAGCTCAGTTGGTAGAGCACGACCTTGCCAAGGTCGGGGTCGCGAGTTCGAATCTCGTCTTTCGCTCCAAATTAAACCCCTCTTCGGAGGGAATTTTTTTTGAATACGTTTACCAATTTTGATTCGTCAAAATGCCTGGGTGGTGGAACTGGTAGACACGCAGGACTTAAAATCCTGTGACCCTTATCGGTCGTGCGGGTTCGATTCCCGCCCCAGGTACCAAAAGCCAATTAGCAAGCCCGCTAATTGGCTTTTTTGCTTTCAAGGCAAACCTTTCTGTTAAATCCATGTTAATTTAATATGAAAACTAAAAAAACTTTTATTATTTAAAAAGTTTCCATAGTTTTGCACTCGAAATGGAATTACAACAAAGAGTTTTACATAAAGCAGACGAGCTTTTTCGCACCTATGGCATCAGAGGTATCACGATGGACGATATTGCCAAAGCATTGGGTATTTCTAAAAAAACACTCTATCAATCCTATTCAGATAAAGATTTATTAATTCAAGAAACGGTCGAAATGACTATTTCTAATCATTATAAAGGCATTCTAAGTTGTAAAGGAATTGCAGCAGAAAATGCCATACACGAACAATTTGCCATCAACGAATTACTTGGTAAAATGATGCATGGCATCAATCCTATTATGTTCTACGATTTACAGAAATATTATCCTAGTATCTGGAATAAATTTTCGGAGTTCAGGAATACAAAAGTCTTAGCCGAAATTCAAGATAATATTTCCAGAGGTATCAAAGAAGGATTGTACAGAAATGATTTTGATGTTTTGGTGCAATCAAAAATGCGATTAGCAGAAATTGATAGCTGTTTTAAATACGATATTTTTCCGCCATCTAACTTTTCCATTGTACAAGTAATGAAACAATCGACCGAAATGTTTATGTATGGAATGGTAACGCTCAAAGGTTACAAACTCATCAATCAATATAAAAATATAACAGAATAATAAATATAAAATGAATCTTAAAATTAAATTAGTTGGATTGCTGCTGTTGCTGTGTAATACAATGTATGCGCAAACAATCAATACATTCGAATTCAGTTTGCAACAAGCCATTGAATATGCCTTGCAAAATCAAAATGCGGTAAAAAATGCAAAATTAGATAAGCAAATTTCTGAACAAAAAATAAAAGAGACCATTGCAATTGGCTTACCACAAGTGAATGGTAAGGCATCTGCGCAAAAGTTTTTAGACATTCCAACACAGGTTATCCCGAATTTTATTTCGCCTTCTGTTTATGGTGTTTTAATCGATAACAATGTAAAAGATGGCAACGGAAATCCAATAAAAATGCCAGCAAATGGCTTTGGTAATATTGAAGCTAGATTTGGAACTACCTTTAACATGAGTTATGGTGTGGATGTATCTCAATTAATTTTTGATGGAAGTTATTTAGTGGGTTTACAAGCTTCCAATGTATATAAAGATTTAACCGTAAAAGCTTTAGAAAGAACTCAAAACGAAGCAAGAGTGGCAGTAACAAAAGCCTATTACGCTGTTTTAGTAGTTCAAAAATCAAGAGAATTATTAGATGCAAATGTAATGCGTTTAAAAAAGACTTTAGACGATACCAAAGCCTATTACGAAAATGGTTTTGCGGAAAAAATTGATGTTGATCGTTTAACGGTTATCAATAATAATATTGTTACGGAGCGTGAAAATTTAGAAAGAGTTTATTTGATCACTGCTAATGTATTGAAGTTTCAAATGGGAATGCCCATTGAGTCGGAGTTAACTTTAACAGATAAATTAGACGAGGTGTTAGCTTTAGAAACCATGCCTTTAGAAGCAGCCAACGTGCAAGCCCGTGTAGAATATCAATTGGTAAAAACACAAATGCGTTTAATGGAATTAGATTATAAACGCAATATCTTCTCTAGGATGCCTACTGTTGCTGCTTTTGGAACATTTTCTAAAAATGCGCAGAATAATGAATATGCTAAATTAACAGATAAATTATTTCCTACTTCTATTGTTGGCTTAAGTGTAACTATTCCATTAGTTGGATCTGGTAAAAAGTTTTATCAAACCAATCAAGCAAAAATGGTGTTCGAGAAATCTAAAAATGATTTAAAAAACTTAGAGAATGCACTCTCTTTAGAATCTAAATCGGCACAAACAAATTTTAAAAACAGTTCTGGGCAATTAAAAAACCAATCTAAAAATATGGAATTAGCTACCGAGGTTTTACGAGTAGCCAAGATCAAATACAACCAAGGAGTAGGTTCTAGCTTAGAAGTGGTATCGGCCGAAACTGCATTAAAAGAAGCAGAAAACAATTACATCGCTGCATTATATAATGCACTGATTGCAAAAGTAGAATTAGATAAAACATACGGAAAATAATCTCAAGGTAAAAAATACGCAAATAATCATATGAAAAAATTAATCATCCTCCTCTTCGTTTTAGCTGTAGCAGTAGTTTCATGTAATAAATCTGGAACTGATTCGAAGAAAACAGCATTGGCTAGTTTGAAAAAAGAACAAGCCGAATTAGCCACTAAAATTCTAAAATTAGAAGAAGAATTAGCCAAAGAAAATCCTGAAGCAAATAAAAAAATGCATTTTGTAGAATTACAAAAAGTAAGTAAAGGAACTTTTACGCATTATGTAGAAGTGCAAGGCAAAGTAGAATCGGAGCAGAATGTAAATATTTTGCCTCGTGCCATGGGTCCTATTACTAATGTATATGTAGAGCCAGGTACAGTTGTGCGTAAGGGACAATTATTAGCAACCATAGACGATGCCATTATTCGTAAATCTATTGATGAATTGCAAAATCGCTTAGACTTGGCAACAGTTGTGTATAGCAAACAAAAGAATTTATGGGATCAAAAAATTGGAACCGAAATTCAATTTTTACAAGCTAAAAATAATAAAGATGCATTAGATCGCGCTATGTCTACTGCAAATGAGCAATTGAGTTTGACTAAAATAAAATCACCAATAAACGGTACGGTAGATCAAGTAGATATTAAAGTAGGAGAGATGGCGAATGCTATGAAACCTGCCATGAGAGTAGTCAATTTGCAACAACTAAAAGTAACTGCCGAATTAGCGGAAAGTTATTTAAAAGCCATTAAAATTGGCGATAAAGCAAAGGTAAGTTTACCTGATTTAAATAAAATGATTGATGCTAAAGTAACTTTTGTGGGTAGAGTAATTAACCCTTCAAGTAGAACTTTTAGTATTGATGTTAAAATTGGTAATAGCAACGATCTAAGACCAAACATGATTGCACTTTTGAATATTATCGACTATAAAGCAAATAATGTTTTCCCTATTCCAATGAATATCGTTCAAAATGACCAAGCGGGTCAATATGTAATGGTTGCAGTGAAAAATGGCGATAAAATAGTTGCTTCAAAAAGAGTAATTAAAACTGGTTTAATTTATAAAGGAACAGTAGAAGTTAAATCTGGTTTAACAGAAGGCGAAGAACTAATTGTAACAGGTTACCAAAATTTAAATGAGGGTGATTTAATTAAATTATAATGAAAGATAAAATAAAAGAATTTGGCCCTTCGAATTGGGCGATTAATAATAAAACAGCGATTTATGTGATCACTGTATTGTTATCTATTATTGGTTATTCTGCTTATCAAAATTTACCAAAAGAAAATTTTCCGGAAATTACTATTCCAAAAATATTTGTGCGTACCATCTATCCTGGTACTTCGCCACAAAACATGGAAAATTTAGTAACGAAACAAATTGAAAAGCAATTAAAATCTACGCCAGGGTTAAAGAAGATTACTTCAAACTCGTACCAAGATTTTTCGTTCATTACTGCAGAGTTTAATACCAATGTCGATATCAAAGAAGCCAAACAAAGGGTGAAGGATGCCGTAGATAAAGCTAAATCCGACTTACCTAATAATTTACCCGAAGATCCAAGCGTAATCGATATTAACTTTTCAGATTTGCCTATTTTATATGTCAATATATCCGGTGATTTTGATTTGAAAAAATTAAAAGATTTTGCCGATGTGATGAAAGATAAAATTGAATCATTAAAGCAAATTTCTGGTGTTGATATTGTAGGTGCATTGGAGCAAGAAATTCAAATCAATGTAGATTTGAATAAAATGAATGCTGCACAAATTTCATTCACGGATATTGAGCGTGCAATTGGTTACGAAAATATTTCTGCTTCGGGCGGAACTATCAATATTGATGGTGTTCGTAGAACTTTAAATATTAAAAAAGAGTTTCCAAATGCCTTGGAAATGTCTAATACTATTGTAAAAACGCCTACTGGTGGTGCTGTTTATTTAAAAGATATTGCCGAAGTGGTCAGTGGTTTTAAAGAACAAGAAAGTTATGCTAGGTTATATGGTAAAAATGTAATCACTTTAAATGTTAAGAAAAGAAGTGGGGAGAACTTAATCGAAGCCTCTGATAAAATTCGTACGATCATATCAGAATTGCAAGAAAAAGATTTTCCTAAAGGATTAGAAGTAAAAATTACTGGTGATCAATCTGCTAAAACGAGAGAAACATTACATGACTTAATTAATACCATTGTAATTGGTTTCGTTTTAGTTACCATTATTCTTATGTTCTTTATGGGATTAACCAATGCCATATTTGTGGCATTATCGGTTCCATTATCAATGGCTATTGCGTTCATCATTATGCCAAGTATTGGTTTTACCATGAACATGATTGTATTGTTTTCTTTCTTACTGGCATTAGGTATTGTAGTAGACGATGCGATTGTGGTAATTGAAAATACCCATCGAATTTTTGGTAATGGAAAAATGCCAATTAAAGAAGCCGCTAAGCAAGCAACTGGAGAAGTATTCTTACCTGTATTTTCTGGTACGATGACTACACTTGCGCCATTTGTACCATTAGCATTTTGGCCTGGAGTAATTGGTAAGTTTATGTTTTATTTACCCATTACCTTAATTATAACATTATTAGCTTCATTATTGGTTGCTTATATTATCAATCCAGTGTTTGCTGTTGATTTTATGAAACCACACAATGAAGATGAAAACCACAAACCGGAGTTTGATAATAAAGTTAAAAAGAATTTAAAATATGTAGGTGTAGCAGCTGTTTTAGGCTATTTAATTAATTTTGGATTTGGTAATTTAATTGTGGTTTTAGGTTTATTTTATTTACTCCACCATTTTTATTTAGAAAAGACAATTCGTAATTTTCAAAATAACACCTGGCCTAAATTTCAAGATTGGTACACAAAAAAATTAATTTGGTGTTTAGCTAGACCCGGTAAAATATTGTTAGGTACTTTAGGCTTATTTGTATTCACCTTTATTTTGATGGCTGTAAGGACTCCTAAGTTTGTATTTTTTCCAACTTCTCAACCAAACTTTGTATATGTATATGTGAGCTTACCAGTGGGTACCGATCAATCTGCTACCAACGAGGTTATTAAAAAAGTGGAACAAAAAGTAATTAAAGCTTTAGATGGAAAAGATAATCCAATTGTAGCATCTGTTATTTCGAATGTAACAGTTGGCGTAACCGATCCACAAGACGAAGACCAAGGTAATTATCCTAATAAAGGAAAAGTATCTGTAGCATTTGTTCCTTATGGCGAAAGAAATGGGGTAAGTACCGAAGATTATTTAAATAAAATTAGGGAAGAAGTAAAAGGTATACCAGGTGCAGAAATTGCTGTTTCGAAAGAGCAGTCGGGTCCGCCAACGGCAAAACCGATATCAATCGAAATAACAGGTGACGACTTAGATTCTTTAATGGCAACTGCAACTCATTTGAAATCTTATTTAGATAATAAAAATGTACCAGGTGTAGAAGAGTTAAAATCTGATTTTCAAAATAACAAACCAGAAATTATTTTCGATATTGATAGAGAGCGTGCAAATCGCGAAGGTATTGCAACAGGTCAAGTGGCTATGGAATTACGAACCGCTTTATTTGGTAAAGAAATTTCTAAATTCCGTGATTTAAATGAAGATTACGAAATTAATTTACGCGCTGCAAAAGAGCAAAGAAATAATTTAGATGTGTTGAGAAACATGCGCGTAACCTACAGGGATATGGCTATGGGAGGCATGATTCGTCAAGTACCGATGTCAGCTTTTGCAGATGTTAAATATGTAAATACTTATGGAGGTATTAAACGTAAACAACAAAAAAGAATTATTATTCTTTCTTCAAATGTATTAGGTAACTATACGCCAAACGAAGTGGTTGCCTCGCTTCAAAACGAGATCAATCAATTTAATGCTCCAGAAGGGGTGAATATAAAAATGGCAGGTGAACAAGAAGAGCAATTA
>JBILIO010000187.1:0-3294 GCA_044349915.1 Sphingobacteriales bacterium
TGCAACCATTTTAACACTTTCCGATTGGTTCATGTTAAAACCGTTTGTTACATTTTCATTGTTTATCATAGGTATTTATTTTAATTCTAGGTAGGAATTAATAGTTCACTAAAGTAATAAAATTATCTGAATAGGGTTTTAATTTCTCTTGATAGTTGATCAAATTTAAGTTGATTAAAAAAGCAAATGCAATTACTTCTGCATTCATTTGATGCATCAGTTTACCTACTGCATCAACGGTGCCTCCAGTAGCAAGTAAGTCGTCATGAATGACTACTCTTTTATTTGCTAAACCTGCCGATGCTTGCACTTCTATTGCAGCAGAGCCATATTCTAAATCGTAAGAAAGGGTTAAAGTTTTACCCGGTAATTTTCCTTTTTTTCGGATAGGCACAAAGGGTATACCCAATTTATTTGCGATTAACATACCAAATAAAAAACCCCTACTTTCTATTCCAACAATAACCTCTGGATTTAACTTTTTTAATTGATCGCAAAATGCAGTAGTAATTTCGGAGCATAAATTTGCATCTTCGAAAATTGGCATGATGTCTTTATAATCAATACCTACTTTAGGAAAATCAGGAATGCTCTGAATAACGGATTTGATCTTGTTTTCTATCATTGAATAAGTATATATCGCTCAATTTTACGAAATATTTCTTCATTGATAAGTATAATTTTTTTTAAATCAGACTTGCTTTTAAACATACCGTGCTGTGCCCTATAATTGACCATTACCTTGGCTAATTTATAGCCAATATAAGGATGCTGCGCAAGCATTTCGAGGCTAACCTTATTTAAATCTATTCGTTTAATATTTGCGGTATCTAAACTAAGATGGGTCGAGATTTTAGCATAAATCGTTGAGTCTATGCCATAGATTAATTGGATTTGTGTTAATTCAAAAAAACCTCCTAACCTATTTCTATAGCTAATAATTCTTCCGGCTAAATAGCTGCTCATATAAAAAACCGAATCTAAAGATGCACTATCGCAGGAATTTAATTCCACTTTTTTTAGCGCTTTTTTAACAAAAAATGGATTGTTTTTTAGTTGAGATTTTCGACTAGCTGAATCAGAAAAAATAATTTTCGATTGAGTTAGGTCGATAGTTTTTTGATCGATACTATAAATTTTTGCTAAATCTTTAACAGTATAAATTGCTCCACCCTTTTTAATATAATTAAAGATAATGGTTGCCTGGTATTTTGAAAATCCAATGGCTGCTAAGGCTGAAATACCAGCGGTATCTATAAAAATAGGCTTATCGCTAAATTTTTTAACAACATTATTTCTTATTTTTTTACTTTCGAATGTAGCGTCTAATGGGCTTACGGTGATTGTAGGCAAAGCCAAATCGCTACTCCACAATTGATGTTCAATTACGTTATAAAAAGCGACAAACATTAGCATTGTCAATAATACATATATTCCGCGACGCTCCTTTTTAGGATAACCTAAATACTCTCTCCAAAATCTTCCCCACATATAATTAATTAACTTTATAAATATATTAATTTAACATTCAACTAGTATCTTTTCCTAAGCTAACAGGAATACAGAAAATGGATATCATTAACAAGGAATCGTTCGAAGATGCAATAAGAATAGGCAATATACCGATGAACGGCATTGCAAGTATTCTTATGAAAATCATGAAAATTGATCAAATAAATGAATTATATGATAAATATCAAGATGAAAAAGGACTAGCGTTTGTTGATGCCGTACTTAATTATTTAAATATTAAAATTGACATCAACGAGCAAGATGTAAAAAACATTCCTTTGGAATCTGCATTTATTGCCATTGCAAACCATCCTTTTGGAGGCATTGAAGGTTTAATTATGCTTAAAATATTAGGTGAAATTAGACCAGAAATAAAATTAATGGCCAATTTTATTCTTAAAAAAATTCCAGCTATTCAAGACCAAATAATTGCCGTCAATCCGTTCGAAGACTATAAGAATACCAGCAGTGTATCTGGCATTAAAAACACGGTTAAATACCTACAGAATGGAAATCCAATAGGTATTTTTCCAGCAGGAGAAGTTTCCTCTTATCAAAGTCAAAAAAGAAAAATAACAGACAAAGATTGGAATCCGGTAATTGGTAAAATAATTACAAAAACCAAGGTGCCCGTTTTACCTATTTATTTTGATGGCAATAATGGTTTGCTATTTAATTTATTGGGTTTAATAAATCAGAAATTAAGAACTGCGCAATTACCTAAAGAATTATTAAATAAAAAAGGACATATTATAAAAGTAAGAATTGGCAAGGTTATTAAATATAATGATATTGAAGCCTTTGATTCGAATAGCAAAATGCTATTATACTTAAGAGCCAGAACCTATGCGTTGGCTTCTGGCATTGAAGTAAAAAACATTCTTCATAAAAATATTTTTAAAATAAAGAAGAAGCCAGAAGCAATTATTGCTCCAGTAAATTCAAAATTAATTCAAAGTGATATTGCTAAACTATCTACTAACAATCTTATTTTAACTGAAAAAAATTACCAGGTTTATATTACCAATTTTCAAGAAATACCAAATATTATTAAAGAAATTGGAAGGCTTCGAGAAATTACTTTTAGAGAAGTTGGCGAAGGAACTAACAAATCAATCGACTTAGATAAATACGATATTTATTATAAACACTTATTTATTTGGGACCAAGATGCCTTAAAAATTGTTGGGAGCTACCGCGTAGGATTAGGTGATCAAATTATAGAGAACCATGGAATAGGTGGTTTTTACATTAGAAATTTATTTAAAATAAAAAAAGGGTTTAGCCCAATCATGGCAGCTGGCCTGGAACTTGGCAGGTCTTTTATTACAAAAGATTATCAACAAAAAGCCTTGCCTTTATTTTTATTATGGAAAGGGATTTTAAAATTTGTGATTCAAAATCCTAAATACCGCTATTTATTTGGTCCGGTCAGCATCAGTAATAATTATTCAAAATTATCAAAACGAATAATTGTGAGCTTCTTGAAAAAAGAATGTAGCGACGATACTTTTGCAGATTTAATAAAAGCTAAAAAGCAATTTAAATTTAACACGCAAAACGAAACCACCCAAATATTAATCGAAAAGGAAAATAGCATTAAATCTCTAGATACTATTATCTCCGACATTGAACAAAACCATGCTAAAGTGCCTGTTTTAATTAGGCAATACATTCAAATGAATGCGAAAATATTAGGCTTCAACATTGATCCAAAATTCAATGATTGCTTAGATGGATTCCTTTTATTAGACATCTTATTGATGCCTAAAGAAATGAAAG
>JBILIO010000188.1:0-3285 GCA_044349915.1 Sphingobacteriales bacterium
AAGCAGTTTAATATTATTGCACCTTTGCAATTAAAAAAAGATTTAATTTATACTGCTTATCAAAGTGGCTTGGCAGAAGAAGGCTTGTTTTACGAAAACAAATTTGATTTAAAACTCGAAAATCCGGCAGACACAAATGGAGATCTTATCTTCTTTTGGAATAATGGATTAGGCCCTATTAAATCGGAGAATAGTATCAACTTTACTAAAACCGGCGCAAACGAAAATTTTATGACCTTTGTGAACCAAGAACATAATTTAAATTTTACGGTACCCTACCGAAGCAGCTCCAATAAAAAAGAAAAAGAAGGTTTTGCTTCGCTAGAAATATTAAGAATTGCATTTCCAAAATATGTAGCCAGAACCCCTTATTATGAAAAAGGGTACATCAGTTTTGAAAACAACAAAAAAGAACTGGAATTAGCCGAAAATATCAATTTAATTGCCTTTAAAACTTTAGAAGATAGAATGCAAAGAGAAATTGGTAACGCCCTGATTCGATTAGCGACTAAAAAAGCGGCAGAATATGCCATGAGAGACCAAAACGAAAACTTAGGCACTTTAGTGGGAGTTGTCAATGCGGTAACCGAAAAAGCAGACACTAGAAATTGGCAAACCCTACCCCATAGCATTTCCTATACCAGAATGAGCTTGCCGGCAGGTAAACAAACTATAAAATGGACCGGAAAAGCAATAAAAGGCGGACAGGATAAAGAACAATTGTTTACATTTGATATTGTAAAAGGCCGAACAACATTTCAGCTATTTCAATCGTTAGAAACTGTTAAAGCTGTAAATTAATCGGCACTCATAAAATTCATGAAAAAATATTTACTCTCTATTGGTTTATTGTTCCTCAGCATTTTTGTGATGGGGCAATCGGCATTGAAAGTAAATTCAATCGAATTCAAAGCCAATTATTATAAATTCAAAGGTCAAATAATTGATGTGCGTACCGCGCAAGAATTTGCTGAAGGACATATAGAAGGTGCTAAAAACATCGATATTACCAACGATACTTTTGAATCCGAAATAGAAAAGCTAGATAAAAATCAAGCCTTTTTTGTTTACTGTGCTATTGGCGTAAGAAGCGGCAGAGCAGCGGGATTGCTTCGTAAAAAAGGTTTTAAAAATGTTGTTGATTTAAATGGTGGATACGAAGACCTTTTAAAAGTTGGCATGAAAAACACAAAATAAATGCAACTCGATAATATTCGCAGCATTCAAACTGCAGATGGATCTACCACTTTTTATCATGCAGATTTAAACGAACACTATCATTCCATACATGGCGCGCATCAAGAATCGCAACATGTTTATATCGAAAATGGGCTGCAGTATTTTCATCAAAAAACATCGGCTAAACAAATTTCTGTATTAGAAATGGGCTTTGGTACTGGATTAAATTATTTACTCAGCCTAGACTACGCTTTAAATAAAGGATTAAGCCTAGCCTATACTGGCATTGAAGCCTACCCTCTTCCGCTTTCCTTGATTCAACAAACCAATTACCAACAATTTTTAATAAAGCCCGAATTAATCGATTTATTTAATTCAAAATATGAAGCTGCATTGTTATGCGAACAAGCAATTACTGTGCAACAAAAACTTCAAATTATGGAGAAAAAATTAGCCGATTTTAGCAGCGATAAAAAATACGACCTCATCTATTTTGATGCCTTTGCTTGCAGTAAACAACCTGCCCTATGGACCGATGAAATGATCGAACATATTTGTCAATTTTTAAATGATAAAGGTATATTTGTAACCTATAGCGTAACTGGAAATTTAAAGAGATGCTTACGCAAACTAGGATTTAGCATAGAACGGCCAAATGGCGCCTTAGGCAAGCGCGAAATGATGAGAGCAACACTAACTCAATTATAATGTACAAATCGATTATAAGGCCTATATTATTCTATTTCGACCCCGAAAAAATTCACCATTTTATATTTGCATGCATTCAATGGATGAATCGCATACCTGGCGTTTCAATCTTGATCAGCAAAATATTTGTGGTGCAACATCCGGCTTTACATCGAAAAGTATTTGGAATAGATTTTCCAAATCCGGTTGGCTTAGCCGCTGGGTTTGATAAAGACGCTAAACTATTCAATGAATTAAGTCATTTTGGATTTGGTTTTATTGAGGTGGGAACCCTTACTCCTGTTGCACAACCAGGCAATCCAAAGCCCCGAATGTTTAGGTTACCTAAAGATACTGGATTAATAAACAGAATGGGCTTTAACAACGAAGGCGTAGTTGCTGCTGCCATTCGTTTGAAAAAAAGAAATAAAAATATAATTATTGGCGGCAATATTGGTAAAAATAAAACCACCGAAAACGAACATGCTGTACTAGATTATGAAAAATGTTTTGAGGCATTATTTGAAGTAGTTGATTATTTTGTTGTAAATGTTAGTTCTCCTAATACCCCTAACTTAAGGGCATTACAAGAAAAAGAACCCCTTAAAGCATTGCTTCATCATCTTCAAAAAATCAATAACTTAAAAGCGAATCCAAAACCCATTGCATTGAAAATTGCACCCGATTTAACAAATGAACAGTTAGATGATGTGGTAGAAATTATGCTCGAAACAAAATTAGCCGGATTAATTGCCACCAATACCACCATAGATCGCAGCGGTTTGCAAACCGACGAGATTACTTTAGCAAACATTGGCGCCGGAGGTTTAAGCGGCAAGCCCTTGCGCCAAAGAGCAACTGAGGTAATTCAATATTTGAGCACGCAAAGTAAAGGACAATTTCCGATCATTGCTGTGGGAGGTATTCATTCTGCAGCAGACGCTTTAGAAAAGTTGAATGCAGGTGCTAGTTTGATTCAACTGTATACCGGTTTTATTTACGAAGGTCCAGCTTTGATCAAACAAATTAACCAAGCAATTCTAGAAAAAACCGCATAAAAAAAGCCGTTTAAGTTTCCTTAAACAGCTTCAAATAGGGTATATAAAACTTATTCTGCTGCGTTGTTTTCTTCTGTACGCGCTACTGGTTTCTTAATAGATTTATCAGTAGCACTCTTTTTATGTTGTACTTTCAATCTAGAAACTGTTTTATTTTTTCTGTCTTTTCTTTTTAATCTTGTAACTGCCATTTTCTTAAAATTAATTTTTTAAATACTGTTTTTTTGAGGTCGAGAGCGGATTCGAACCGCTGTAGAAGGTTTTGCAGACCTCTGCCTAGCCACTCGGCCACTCGACCTTTTTTTAGCGTCTGCAAATGTAGTAAAATTATATTTGAACACAAGAAATTATCGGTTTTTTA
>JBILIO010000189.1:0-3274 GCA_044349915.1 Sphingobacteriales bacterium
GCTTGGCATCAATTTCTTCGGCACGCTTTAGTGCTTCGTCGGCATATACATGCAAAAACACATTGAGGTGTTGATAGGTTTCAATTCTTTGAAGATAGTAATTGACCAAAGCAACCAGGGTTGTTTCGGAAGACAATAAGTCTGCGCGTACCTCTTCTAAGGAATGATAAGTTCTCAATGTATTGGAAAAATTAGGAAGGAAATTAAACTAGTTTTGGTCTTTTTTATCTTTCATGCTGTCTTCGATGTCATTTTTAACACCATTCGAAGCATCTTTAAATTCTCTGATTCCTCTACCCATACCACGCATCAATTCAGGAATTTTTTTACCACCAAATAATAAAAGTGCAAGCACTACAATCAAGATCACTTCTTGACCGCCTAGGTTAAATAATAATAAAGTTGATGAATTCATTTTGTTCAATTTAGACCCAAAAATAACAAAAAAAAAGTAGAAAACAGGGCTTTTTTAGCTTAATTAGACTTCGGCACTAACCAATCTTTAGGATTTAATTTTTGCATGCCTTTCCAAATTTGAAGCTCCACGGTGGTTAATTCGTCTTCGGTATTGGCCTGTCCAATATTTTGTTTGGTGCTTACTTTTTGTCCGTTTTTAACCGATACCGATTTTAAATTGGCGTACACCGATACATATTCTCCATGTCTAATTAAGACTGCGTTTAATCCGCCTGGAATTTGAATTACGCCAGAAACTGTTCCATTAAAAACAGCACGCACCGATGCAGCGCCATTTGTTTTAATATCGATACCATTATTTTGTACCATCACGCCTTTAATTTCTGGATGCTCGTGGGTACCAAAAAATTCTACAATGTTTCCTTTTTCTACTGGCCAAGGCAAGCGACCTTTGTTAGCCATAAAATTTTCTGATAGCTTTAACGCTTCGGGTGTTAGTGTTAAATTACTCGATGCGGTTTTGCTGCTTGTTGGCATTTCTTTACCAGCTGCTTTGGCTTCTGCTTCTGCTTTTTTACGCGCAGCTTCAATTTCTTTTCGAATAATATCTTGAATCATGCGATCCATTTTGCGCGCTTGATTTTGCTTTTCCGAAATTTGTTTTTTCAAGCTCGATTCTTTAGCCGTCAATTGGCTAGCCATTTTCAGCCTTTGTTCTTTTTCTTTTCCAAGAGTTGCTTTTTCTTTTTGCTCTTCTTGTAATAAGCCAGTCTTTTCTTTTTTATTGCTTTCTAAATTCGTTTTAACATTTTCTAATTGCTGTTCTTTTGATTCAATTTGCTTGGCTTGTTTTTGACGGTAATCAGAAAATTCTTGTAAATATTTTAAACGTTTATAGGCCTGGTTAAAATTTTTGGCCGCAAAAATAAACATCATTTTAGAATAAGCGTTTTGATTTCGATAGGCAAACCGAACCATGGCGGCATATTCTTTTTTGAGCTTAGCTAACTCGGCTTGTAAATGAGAAATATCGCCAGCGGTTTCATCAATTTTATTCTCAAGCACATTCACTTCCGAGCTAATGGTTTTAATTAAATTTTCGCGCAATTGAATTTGTTTTTTCAGCGCATTGATTTGCGAAAGCGTAGCCTTTTTATTTTTTTGTGTTTCTTTTAAAATTTTAGTGGTTTGCGCAATTTCTTTGGCAAGGTCTTTTTTACGCTTTTCTAAATCTTCTTTAGACTGCGCTTGAACCGAAACTAACCCAGCACTTAAGCTCAGGATCAACAAAAAACCAATTATTTTAAAATATCTCAACTTATTTGGGGGCATTAAATGGAAACACTAAGCTATTTACTTTTTCAATTTTTACAAACTGAATATTCAATTTAACGATATCTTTTGGCGAAATGGCTTGCACATTAATCAAAGATGGGAATAAATACTCCCCCACAGTTTTATAATCTGCATAATTAATCACTAAAGCATTTTTACTCAAGGTATCGGCTAATTTCCATTCGCTACTTTTGAAAATGGACTTTTGAAAAATGGCATTTAATACTTTGCTACCTTCGGTTTGCGTAAACTGAAACTGTTCGGCGTTAGCTACAAAATTAGATTTAGATGGATCTATTTGCGGTGGAATATTACCAATTAACAGCGCTTCTATTAAAGCAAAATTAATAGGATATTGAATCATATTCGAAAGGTAATTATAATCGCCTTCGTTGTAATCGTTGGTGAGTCTGTTCACAATTTTAACGCTATCGGTAGTCAGTAACACCCTCGCCACTTCTATGCTACCCAAGGCATTCAGCGATATCCAAATTTTTTGTGCCGATTGCATGCGCAAACTAATCGTTAAATTTTGCGACTGACTTTTGGTCTTTAAACTTACTTTTGCTTTAGCCGTTAATAAATCGAATTGAAATTGATGCGCGGGTAATGCATTGATAAAATCGAGGCGTTCTTTGGCTTCGGCAGTTAATACCGGTTTGTTTTTTTTAGCCGCAATGGTTTTAGCCACGCGACAAGCATTCAATAAAAATACCGACAACAAGAGGAGTATTACTATGCGCTTATTCAATCCACTTTCCTTCCTTTATTTTTTCTGATAATTGCTCCGAACCTGTCCCTAAAGTTTTCGCTGCTTTCCATTTTTCGATAGCTTGAACGGCTGCGTCTTTCTTTGTTAAAAAATACAATATATCGCCGTAATGCTCCATTAAGGTGGCTGTTTGCGTTTCGCTATGCGACAAAGCTAGTTCTATCCAAATTAAAGCTTGCTCGTAATTGGCCATTTTAAATAACACCCAAGCGTAGGTGTCTTCAAAAGAAGCATTATTGGGCTGTAATTCGTTTGCGTGCTTTGCCATTTGCGCTGCCTTAGGTAATTGTTCTTTTCTTAACGCTAGATAATAGGCATAATTGTTTAGCACAAAAACTTCGTCGGGTTTCAATGCTAAAGAGGCATTGTAAAACGAATCCGATTTTGCGTATTCTTTTAATTCGTTGTATACATCGCCTAAGCCCGAATAAATTTGCGCTTGCATTTCTTTGTTATCAAATGTAATGTCTAATGCTTGATGATATGATACGGCTGCTGCTGCAAAATCTTTGGCTTGGTATTTTGCTGCGGCATTCAAATAAAATACAAAATTTTGATTTGGAAATAATTCGATGGCTTGGTTAGAAGTTTTTAACAAGCCAGTATAATCTTGTGTTTCTGCTTGTAATAATAATAAATTTTGCCAAACTGCAAATACACTTTTGTCGAGTGCAATGGTTTGTAAATAGATTGTTTTTGCCGAATCTAATTGTTTATCTTGATAGAGTAAATCGGCATAAATAGCAAATG
>JBILIO010000032.1:0-11928 GCA_044349915.1 Sphingobacteriales bacterium
GGGTGAAAAGTTAAAAGCCGCAGGCTTGTTTATATCATAAACATAAGTATGATTCATGCCTAAGGGTTTGAAAATTTCTTTGCGCATGTATACATCAAATTTTTCTGCAGTTACTTTTTCAATAATAGCAGCAAGCAAAACATAACCCGTATTACTATAGTCGAATCTTCTATCTGGGAAAAAATAGATTGGCGGTTTATTTTTAATCATCATTTGCACAACGTCTTGATTAGAAATAGGCGTTTTTCTGTCGCAATACATTTCGCTGAAATAAGTATAGTTTCCTAAACCACCACGATGTAGCAATAACATTTTTAAATTGATTCCTTGATAAGGAAAATTTGGATAAAACTTTTGGACGGGGTCGCTTAATTTCAACTTACCTTGTTCCATTAAATGTAAAATGGCGGCTGCGGTAAACTGCTTACTTACCGAGGCAAGTTGAAAAACAGATGAAATGTTGAGGGGCTCTTTTTGGTGCTTAATATCATTAAAACCAAATGCAGCAGCGTATAGTTTATGCTCGTCTTTACTTATCCAAACAGCGCCATTAAAGCCTGTTTGTTTGTGTAAATGCTCAAAATATTGTGCAATCTTTTTTTCTTTTACTTCAAATTCTTTTTTGTTGTAAGCCCTCTCGGATTCGCTAAGCTTTTCAATTTTGGGTTCTTTTTTACGATCATTACAAGCATAAAAAATAAATGATACCCCTATAATTAGTAGGGTTTTAAAATAAAATCGTGTCAAAATATTATGCTTTAATTTTTTTCTGAAATAAAAAATATACGGGAATGCCTAGACCTACAATTATAAAACCAGGCCAGCTGTATTCTGGTTTGTAAATCAAGAGTATGATACAAACAATAGAAGCTAATGCAATGTATATTGCGGGTATGATAGGATAGCCTATTGCTTTGTAAGGTCTTTCGGCATCTGGCATTTTACTTCTTAATTTAAAAATACCGATGATTGTTAAAATATAAAATAGTAATACAGCAAATACAACATAATCTAGCAAGTTGCCATAAGTACCCGATACACAAAGAATGCTAGCCCAAACACATTGAAAAATTAAGGCAACGCCGGGTACGCCATTCGAGTTTAATTTAGACATGCTTTTGAAAAACAAACCATCGTTGGCCGTCGCATAATAAACCCTTGCGCCAGATAAAATACAGCCATTATTGCAACCAAAAGTGGAGATCATAATTAATACCGCAATTGCGATAGTTGCTTTTGCACCTCCCATTGCTTCAGCTGCTGCAGTAGCTACTCGATCATTGCTAGCAAATTGAATCCCTCTTGAAATTACATCTGCACCATTCGGATCACCTTTAAGTGGCAAAACCATTAAATATACCACGTTTAATAAAAGATAAATTAATGTCACTACTGATGTTCCAATCACCATGCTCAACACTAAATTTCTTTTTGGATTTTGAATTTCATCACCAGAAAATCCAATATTATTCCAAGCATCACTCGAAAACAAAGAGCCTACCATGGCAATTCCTACTGCAGGTATAATGGCGTATCCTATAATAGATTCAACACTTACCGCTCCAGTTGTTTTATCTATGTGTGTGCTACTAAGCGTCCACATGTCGGTAAAATTCATTGTAATCACATCTGCATTTATTCCAAATAGTAAACCAAAAATAATTAATCCAAAAAGTGCAATTATTTTGGTGCTACCAAAAATATTTTGAATCATTTTTCCATTTTTGACACCTTTAGAATTTAAATAAGTCAAGAGGATGATACTTAATATGGCGAGTACTTGAACCGAGTTGATGCAAAAATTACCTATTTGAAATAAAGTAATTTTTTCTGAAATAATGGTTGGCAACAATACGCCAGTGTATTTTGCAAAAGCAACACCAACAGCCGCAATGGTTCCTGTTTGAATAACTAAAAATAAAGTCCATGCATATAAAAAGGCAACGGGTTTGCCCCAGGCTTCTCTTAAATAAACATATTGGCCACCTGCTTTTGGAAACATGCCAGCTAATTCGCCATAACTCAGCGCACCTGCTATGGTTATAAATCCGGTAACTACCCAAATGAGCAATAAGTAACCAGATGAGCCAACATTTCTGGCAATATCGGAGCTAACAATGAAAATACCTGAACCAATCATGGTTCCAGCTACGATCATAATAGCGTCAAATAGTTTGATTTCTCTTTTAAAACCGGATTCAGTCATATATTTTTTTAGATTTTGAATATTCAAGATATAAAAAGAAATCCAAGTTTGAAATTAATGCAATGCTTTATTTGAAATACTGTTCAAAAGTATAAATTTGTAAAAAATAATATTTATGGTAAAGGAAATTACAGTTCAAGAGTTAAAAGCATTAATGGATGAAAAGAAAGATTTTCAACTTATTGATGTGCGAGAAGAGTTTGAATATGAGGCAGCCAATATGGGTGCAACTTTGATTCCTTTAGGAAACATTGTATTAGAAGAAGATAAAATCAGCAAAGATAAATTAGTGGTTATTCATTGCAGATCTGGTGCTAGAAGTGCAGCAGCTATCATGCAATTAGAGCAACAGTTCGGGTTTACGAATTTATTCAACCTTAAAGGTGGAATTTTAGCTTGGATTGCAATGAACGAAACCCAAGCTAAGCAGTAGTACCCAAAACATTTTCTTTCTTTTTCAATCATAATTAAGTATATTTGAATTTTTTCAATCTACTTACCTTTCTTTATTTTGTATTCCTAAAATAAATGGTAAGAGTAGATAGTAAAAAGCCTTGTAAATTAGTGTATTCGCTATGCAAACACCCATACATGGGCTTTGTAATCGAACCGCATATTGTGCAGCTAAATGCAAATGGCGCTTATTCTCTTTCCCATCAAAAATTATATTCTCAAACGGCTAAAGAATTTGATGCTTGCTTAGACGAGGATGATTATAAATTAATTAAACTCTTAGATCAGCTCGATCAGGAGTTTGTTATTAAAAAGCATTACAAAGAAAAAATAAGACCAGCCGCCTATTTCGCAAAAATATGGAACGATAAAATATTTCAAATTGTTCGGCCTATTTTAGAAAAAAAGATTGTAGAAGCACTTCGTCAAATTAAACAAAAACCATTTTTTGAAATGGGAAAAGATGGCGATCCTGTTTTTAAGAGATTAAAAATCAATGAAGATCTTGCAACGGTATTGTTTCATTTTAGGAGATCTCCCGAGGGAACCAGGTATTTTCCAACCATAAAATTGAATGGCGTTCGCATGGAGTTCATGTTTAAAGAGGCAGAAATCATTACTAGTTCGCCAGCTTTTATGTTATTGGGCGCTCAACTCATCCAGTTCGACCAAGATTTGGATGGCAAAAAGTTAATGCCATTTTTAAATAAACGATTTGTAGATATTCCAAAAACAGCAGAGGCATCTTATTATAAAAAGTTTATTGCGCCACTCATAGAAAGGCACCATGTATATGCCGAAGGCTTTCAAATTATTACCGAACAATTTGAGGCATTTCCGATTATAAAAATTATACATGCTTGGGATAATTCCATGCAATTTGTATTGTCTTTTCAATATGGAAAATATAATTTCTTATATCAGTCTGGCACCAAAGTATCTGTAACAGTTGAAAATAAAAATGATGAATTTACATTTCATAGAATAAAACGCTCATTGACTTGGGAAGGAGTAAAAATAAATCTATTGACCGAACTGGGCTTAATGCCTATAGATGGTAGCTCCTTTATTGTTCCAAATCATACGAAAGATTCGGAAACCGAAAGCATTCACCATGCTTTAGATTGGCTCAACGTTAACCACGATCAGCTTTTGCAGGCAGGCTTTCAAATTCAACAAGAAGAAAGTGGCAAAAGATATTTTATTGGAAAGAGTAAAATTGATTTACAAATAAAAGAAACAAACGATTGGTTTGATATTTATGCGACGGTATATTTTGGTGAGTTTGAATTCCCATTTATTATTTTACGTGATTATATATTAAATAATAAAAAAGAATTTGAACTACCTAATGGAGAAATTGCCATCATTCCAGAAAGTTGGTTTGCACAATATCAAAATCTATTTTCGTTTGCAGAAGGTACTTCGCAACTAAGACTCAAAAAATACCATATAGGTATTGTTAAAGAATATGCAGATTCGGAATTAGCGCAGCTTAGCATGGATCGCAAATTGAACAATCTTCTGCAATTCGAAGAAATGGAAGAGGTTCCAATGCCTAAAAATTTTAAAGGGGAGTTGAGGCCTTATCAAAAAGCTGGATATGATTGGTTCTATTTTTTGAGGAAATGGAATTTTGGGGGATGCTTGGCAGATGACATGGGCTTAGGAAAAACCATTCAAACGCTTGCTTTATTACAAAAAGTGAAAGAAGATGCAGCGGAGGCTTTAATTGCAAAAGATCTTTTTGATTCGACTGCAGCAGCAATAGTAAATCAACCTTCGCTGATCGTAATGCCCACATCATTAATTTACAATTGGTTAAGAGAAGCGCAAAAATTTACACCCGAATTAAAAATTATTGTTTATACCGGATCTTTAAGAGATAAAAATTTAGATCAATTTGCACATGCAGATGTGGTGCTTAGCACTTATGGAATTATTAGAATGGATATTGATTTATTTAAATCATTTTATTTCCATTATATTATTTTAGACGAAAGTCAAATTATTAAAAATCCAATTTCTAAAATTTCTAGATCAGTGAGGAGTTTAAAATCAAAATTCAAATTGGTATTAAGTGGAACACCGGTAGAAAACTCTGTTTTAGATTTATGGTCTCAAATGTCATTTGTAAATCCTGGTTTATTAGGTAACCATCATTTTTTTAATGATAATTTTGTTATTCCGATAGATAAAAAACAAGATTTTGATAAAGCAGAAAAATTGCAATCCATTATCAAACCCTTTATTTTAAGGAGAACTAAGCAGCAAGTAGCTTCAGAATTACCACCAAAAACCGAAAACATTTATTATTCCGACATGAGTCCAGCTCAAGAAGAATTATATGAAGAAACAAAATCTTATTATAGAAATGAAATATTGAAAATGATTGCCGAGCAAGGAATTGGCAAATCACATATTTATTTACTACAGGGTTTAAATAAGTTGCGACAAATAGCAAATCACCCTAAAATGGTAGATGAGTTTTACGAGGGTGATGCAGGAAAGTTTTCGGATGTTATTCATACTTTAGAAAACATCATGACTAAGGGACACAAAGTATTAGTATTCTCCCAATTTGTTAAGCATCTAAAAATATTTAAAGATTATTTCGAACAACAAAATATTGATTTTGCCTACTTAGATGGATCAACAACCAATAGGGAAGAAGTAGTCAATCATTTTAAGCAAGACGAAGAAAAGCAAGTATTTTTAATCTCTATTAAAGCGGGTGGAGTTGGTTTAAATTTAACCGAAGCAGATTACGTATTTATTCTTGATCCATGGTGGAATCCAGCGGTAGAGCAGCAAGCCATAGATCGTACCCATCGAATTGGTCAAAAAAATAATGTATTTATATATAAATTCATTACTAGAAATACAGTCGAAGAAAAAATATTAGCTTTACAAGGACGTAAAAAACAAATTGCAGATTCTCTCATTATTACCGAAGAATCATTTATTAAAACATTAACAGCACAAGATATAAAAGCAATACTCGAATAATATGGATCTTACTAAATTTGCAACACTTTCTTCTTTGTTTGCTTTGCTAATGGTTGTATCGGCAAAAATTTTAATTCCAATGAATGGGGAGTTAATTTCTATTCAATTATTTTTTGTTGTATTAGCTGGATTAGTTGGAGGTAATATGATTGGTTTAACCGCACAGCTTATTTATATCATGTTTGGATTTTTTGTGCCAGTATTTTATAATGATGAATTGGCCTCGGTATTTTTTACTCATCCCAATCATCTGTTTCAATTGTTATACCCATTAATAGCTTTAGCGATTGGCTCCTATATATCAATTTATAAGGGTTTGTGGCTTTCCATCATCCATTCATTCTTAATAATACTAATCGCTATATTGGTTTTTATACTTATGTATTTTGGGCTTACAGATAAATTAGCCTTATCAAATTACCTTCAAAAAAATACTGCAATGCTTATTTCTTATTTTATAGAAACAATCATTGCAGTCGTCTTATTTTTTTATTGGCAAAAAATTAATCGCAAAAGTATTACGCATTAATTTATTTTACGCTAACATTTATTCCAAGTTCTTTCAATTGTTCTTGACTAATGCTTGATGGAGAATCAATCATTACATCTCTTCCTGCATTATTTTTAGGGAAAGCAATCACATCTCTAATAGAGTCTAATTCTGCAAATAAGGAACACCATCTGTCAAAACCAAAGGCAATACCACCATGTGGAGGCGCGCCATATTCAAAAGCATCCATTAAAAATCCAAATTGTTTTTGAGCTTCTTCTTTACTAAAACCGAGTAACTCAAACATGGTTGCTTGTAAGGCTTTGTTATGTATTCTAATAGATCCGCCACCAATTTCGGTTCCGTTAATCACCATGTCGTATGCATTTGCACGCACTAATCCCGGATTAGTTTGTAGCAATGCTAAGTCTTCTGGTTTAGGCGAAGTAAAGGGATGGTGCATGGCATGGTACCTTTCGGATGTTTCATCCCATTCTAATAATGGGAAATCTAAAACCCATAATGGTGCAAATACATTTTTATTTCTTAAGCCCATTCTGTTACCCATCTCTAATCTTAATTCGCTTAATGCTTTTCTGGTTTTATCCGTATTGCCAGCAAGCACTAAAATTAAATCTCCTGGCTTCGCATCGAATGCTATAGCCCATTTTTTTAATTCCTCTTCGCTGTAAAATTTATCGACAGAAGATTTTAAACTACCATCTTCATTGTATCGTAAATAGATTAAACCGGTTGCGCCAATTTGTGGGCGTTTAATAAAATCTGTTAATTCGTCAATCTGTTTCCTGGTGTAAGCTGCGCAATTGTTGGCATTGATGCCTATCACTATTTCAGCCTCATTAAATATTTTAAATTCTTTTCCTTTTACAATAGCATTTAATTCCACAAATTTCATGTCAAAGCGGGTATCGGGTTTATCCGAACCATAAAATTTCATGGCATCTGCATAAGTCATTCTTGGAAAATCTATAATTTCAACTCCTTTTACAGCTTGAAATAAATGTTTAGCCAATCCTTCAAACATGTTTAAAATATCTTCTTGCGTTACGAAAGACATTTCACAATCTATCTGTGTAAATTCTGGTTGACGATCTGCTCTTAAATCTTCGTCTCTAAAACATTTTACAATTTGAAAATACCTATCAAATCCAGAAACCATGAGCAACTGTTTAAACGTTTGCGGTGATTGCGGTAAGGCATAGAATTCAGATTGATTCATTCTGCTTGGTACCACAAAATCTCTGGCTCCTTCGGGTGTAGACTTAATTAATACAGGTGTTTCTACTTCAATGAAGTTTTGCGCATCCATATATTTTCTTGTTTCTTGACCCATTTTGTGGCGAAGCTCCAAGTTTTTTCTAACCACATTTCTTCTTAAATCAAGGTAACGGTATTTTGCACGTAATTCGTCACCGCCATCTGTATCATCTTCAATAATAAATGGGGTAACTTTCGAACTATTTAAAATTTCTAAATCCGAAATACTTATTTCAATATCGCCGGTTGGTATTTTATTATTTTTATTGCTGCGTTCTATTACTTTTCCACTTGCTTTAATCACAAACTCTCTGCCTAATTTTCTAGCAGCTTCGCACAGCTCTGCATTTTCTTCCATATTGAAAACCAGTTGCGTAATGCCATAACGATCTCTTAAGTCGATAAAAGTCATTCCCCCTAAATCACGAGATTTTTGAACCCATCCACAAAGTGTAACTGTTTCATTTAAATTTTTACTCGATAATTCGCCGCAAGTGTGTGATCTCAACATATCTTCTCTAACATTAATAAAGCGTAAAATTATAAATTTTAAGGGATTTTAGGATAGGAAGACCTGCATAAATGTAAATACCTGCAATTTGTTCTCTAAGCATGGCCTAAATTGACATTGCTTTATCTCGCAATTACTATTAAATTAGCGCCTGAATTAAGGATATTTATTTTTTATATGATGGAATTATTGTCAAGCCCAGAAACTTGGGTCGCGTTGCTTACACTTACCATATTAGAGATTGTTTTAGGAATAGACAATATTGTATTTATTTCTATCATTTCGGACAAGCTTCCAAAAGAAAAACAAAAGCGTGCAAGAAAAACGGGATTGGCTTTAGCACTAATCACACGCATCCTATTATTACTTTCTTTGTCTTGGGTAATGAGTTTAACAGACCCATTATTTAATGTCTTATCAAACGACATTTCGGGTAGAGATTTAATATTATTAATTGGAGGCTTGTTTTTAATTTATAAAGCAACAACAGAAATTCATGAAAAAATAGAAGGACATGAAGAAGTAACTCATAAGACTAAAGGCAATATTTCATTTTCAGCTGTTATTTTTCAAATACTGCTATTAGATATTATTTTTTCTTTAGATTCTGTAATCACTGCTGTAGGAATGGCAAACCATATTGAAATAATGATTGCTGCAGTTATTATTTCGGTTGGTATCATGCTATTGGCTGCAGAATCTATTAGCAAATTCGTAAATGATCACCCAACTGTAAAAATGCTAGCCTTGTCATTTTTAGTATTGATTGGCGTTTCATTATTAGCAGAAGGGCTAGACCAACACATTCCAAAGGGTTATGTGTACTTTGCAATGGCATTTTCGGTATTAGTAGAAATGCTTAATTTAAAAGAGAAAAAGAAAAAATAAATTTATTTTTCCGCATCAATTTCTTTCATTATTAATTTAATTTTTTCTTTTAAAATTTCTGTATCTGCATTTGCAAGCATATCTGCTAAAGTACTTTTTGCATTAAATTCTATTTTTTCTTGGTATGCATTTAGTGCAATGGTTTTTACCATCATTAATCCTTTTTCAATCGTTTCGTCGTCAACTTTTGTTAAATAAATTTTAAAATACTTTCCAATATAATATTGTTTATTAGCTGCGTTTAAAGAAAATTGATTGATAAAATAAGGCATAAATTCTTTATCTCCTTGTGTTGCATAAATATTTGCAATGGCCATTTGCACATAATCACTTTCGATATTTTCTAGGCTTTTCGCTATTGTTACAGCGCTTAATTTATCATATAGATATAAAGCGTTTAAGGCTTTTTGCACAACAACATAAGAACTGTCATTTATACCGTTTAATATGATTGCTTTACTTGATTCATTTGGGTTGTTTGCTGCCAAGGCGCTAATTGCTGTTGCTCTTACGCTCGATTTCGGATCCATTTTAGCCAAAAGCTGTATTTTTTCGACAATAGTAGTTGAATTAAGCAATTGTTTGTTTTCGGCTAAAATATTGATACAAGTTTTTCTAATCTCAAAATTAATATCGTTTAACCCTTTCTGAATGATTGCCAATGCTGCAGTATCGCTAGTGTATTTTTTTAATGCATCAATGGCCTCTAGTCTATCTAAAAACAAAGCACCATGCTTATACAGATAAATCCATTCTGCCATACTATGGTTGTCTTTTTTGCTACAAACCAACATTTTTTCGGCATCTACATTAATTAAATCTGGCGCGGTATTACTGTTAAATGTAAAAACCTCTTTGCTTTTACTAAGGGTAATATTTTTTCTGTCAATTTTACCATTTGCATAAATGTCAATACTAATAGGCAATTGGTATAAAGGAAATTTGCTCAAATCTTGTTCTTGACTAATGCTAACGATTGCATTTTTATTTATACTATCGTAACTATAATTGATGTTCAGATCGGGGTGTCCAGGGGCTAAAAACCATTGATTAAAAAACCAATTTAAATCTTGGCCCGTTACTTCTTCGAAAGCAAGTCTTAAATGATGTATTTCTGCTGCTTTAAATTTATTTTTTTCTAAGTATAATTTAAGGGAAGCAAAAAACGCCTCATCACCAACAATTTTGCGCAACATATGTATGATTCTTCCGCCTTTTTGGTAAGAATAATTATCAAACATATCTTCTCGATCTGTTAAATCAAATCGAATCATATTTACTTTTTTCGTTTTGAAAGTGCGAAGGTATTTTATTAAATCTTCGTTAGCCGCTCTGTCTGCTTCTTCGCGCCCATATTTATAATCTGCCCAAATATATTCACCGTAGGTAGCAAAGGATTCGTTCAATGGCAAGTTAGGCCACGATTCTGCGGTCACTAAATCTCCAAACCAATGATGAAATAATTCATGCGAAATGGTTTCTTCATCTGGGTTATCAATTACCGCTCGCGCATCCATGTTCATGTCTTCTGCAAAAGTTACTGCTCCGGTATTTTCCATGGCACCTGCCACAAAATCTCTGACAACAATTTGCGAATACTTATCCCAAGGGTAATCAACGCCTAATTTTTCGGAAAATAAATTGATCATTTCTGGCGTGTTACCAAAAATTAATTTTGCAGTTGATTCGTATTTGGGTTCTACATAATAATTCACTTCCATGTTTTTCCAATGATCTTTGATTACTGCAAAATTGCCACCAGCCACCATTGTTAAATAGGCCGAATGTGGCAAATCTTGTTTCCAAACATCGGTGCGCGTGCCATTGCTATGCTGCGTGCTATAAGCCAGATAGCCATTAGAGAGGCTGACAAAATTATTTTCTAAAGTAATAGCAATTTCTTGTGTGTATTTTTCTGAGGTAGATTCTATGGTTGGAAACCAAGCAGAATTTGCTTCTGTTTCTCCTTGTGTCCAAAACTCTCTGGGTTTATTTTTTATTTTTCCTTGTGGATTGATAAAATAAAAGCCTTTATCTGAGCTAATACTGGAAGAGCCATTTACTTTTAATTTATTGGGTTGTGCTATATAATCTATATTAACACTGTAGCTCTCTTCTTTTTTAAATACCTTGGGTAAATGAATGTTTATTTTTTTACCATCGTAAGTATAAGGTGCTGTGGTGCCATTTACTTTTATAAAATTAATTTTAAAACCTTTAGCGTCTAAAATTAATTCTTCACTTGCATAAAAATAAGGATTAATGTTTAGTGTTACATTGCCTAATACAAAACAACTATCCCAATTAAGTGCAATATTTAATTGCATGTGTGTAATGTCCGAAAGCCTTGTATAAGAAGGCATATAATTCGTTTGCTCTTTTATAGCACTCGTTGAATCGGCTTGTTTTATAACGGTTTTGCAGCTTAAAAATCCAGTTAATAGAAAAAAGTAAATAGTGTTTTTTTGCAGTTTATTTTTCATTTAAATAATTTTCTAGGGTGGCAATAAAATGATTTTTAAATTCGGTAAAATAAATACCTGTTGCAGGTCCGGAATAACCCGTATGGATATTTCTTACCTTTCCTTTTTTATCAATTATAATTAGCGTAGGAAATGCAACAAAATTAGCGAGCATAGGCAATGCTTTATTCACACTTCCTTTCTGTGTATTTCCAGCTATAACTAATGGGTAGGTAATATTTAATTGACTTTTAAAATTGCTTATATTTTTTTTAACAATATTGATGTCTTCACTTTTTTCAAAACACAATCCAATTATCTCTAAGCCTTTGCTTTGGTATTGTTGGTAAATACTTGTCATCAATTTACTTTCATCTAAACAATTCGGACACCAAGAACCCATGATTTGCAAAAGCACTACTTTCCCTTTAAAACGGGCATCTTCGAGCGTAATTGGGTTGTTATTTAGGTCTGGGAAATTGAAAGCGATGCTTTCGAAACCTTCTTTCAAAAAAGTTAATTTTTCGGCATCTGGTAAAGTTGCTTTTGGATTAAAATTAGCTTTCCAAAATTCTTTATTGCTCAGGCCAGCATAAAAAACACCATTGCTAATCCTATTATTTTGAGGATT
>JBILIO010000033.1:0-11860 GCA_044349915.1 Sphingobacteriales bacterium
GTGGGTTTACAACGATAAAGGTGGGGTGCATACTGCGTATCCAGGTGGCGAGCCCATTGGATTAGAAGTGCACGCTTTAGCATTTGCGTTCAAAACTTCGAACGAATTAAATAACATGACTTTCTATAAGTATTCTATTTATAACCGTGCAAGCACGCCATTATTTAAAACTTATTTCGGTGTATTTACCGATTCAGATTTAGGTGGTGCGGACGACGACTTTGTAGGCTGTAACATGGCCTTAGTAGATAGCGACGGACCTTCGGGCCCACTTCCTCCAAAAAGAAGAAGTTTCGGTTATACTTATAATGCAGATAATGATGATGCCGATGGAGCTTCTCCAGGATATGGTGCAACGCCTCCCGTTTTTGGTATCGATTATTTCCGTGGTCCTAAAGACGAAAATGGAAATGAATTACCGATGTCTACTTTTATGTTCTTTACTAATCAAGGACAAGCGGGTATCAACTCAGATCCATCAAACGCAGTTCAATTATACCGTTACTTAAGAGGATATTGGGCAGATGGACAACCATTAACATATGGTCAAGCAACTGGTCGTGGTGGTACAGATACTTGTTTATATGCTTTCCCTGGTTCAACAGATCCAGATGGTCGTGCACCATGGGACGAAACCAGTACACCAGGTGATAGACGTATGGTTCAAGCTTCAGGACCATTTACTTTACAACCAGGCGCAGTAAACGAAGTAATTATTGGTGCTGTTTATGGTCGTGCAGATAAAGGCGACAATAAAGCATCTATCACTGCTGCATTAGTAGGTGATGATAAAGCACAAGTTTTATTTGACAATGCATTTAAATTGGCAAATGGTCCAGAGCCAGTAAACATGGTCATTGTTCCAGGCGACAAGAGAATTAAAATCATGTTAGAGGGAACAAATAAATGCGAAAGATACAATGCAAGAGAATTAGATAACGAAGATTTGAAATTATACAATTACAAATTTCAAGGTTATAGAATTTATCAAGTAAAAGATCAAACAGTTTCAGTAAGTAACTTAAATGATATTTCTAAAGCAATTGAAATTTTACAAGTAGATGTTAAAGATAAAATTTCAAGAGTAATCAATAAATCTTTTGATGCAAACACACAAAACACGCAAGCGGTAATTGAAATTGACGGAGAAAACAAAGGAGTGTCACATTACTTTGATGTAACAACCGATCAGTTCGCGACCAGCTTTGATGGTAAATTTATTAACGGAAACGATTATTACTTTATTTGTATCCCTTATGCAGTTGCAGATTCTGCATCGTTTACCAAATACTTACCTTCTAGAACAAGTACTAAAGTGGTGAAGGTAATTCCTAACCGCCAAGTTTTAAATGGTAAAATAAACGGTATCGCAGACGAGGGCTTAGCAGTTACTAGATTTGCCGGAGCAGGTAATGGTGGTGCAGTGTTAGACTTAGATCCAACATCTGAATCAGATATTATTTCTGGTGTATTAAAAGGTGCAACTAAACCTAAGGCAAAGTATGCTGTTAGTAAAGGGCCTGTAACTATTAATGTTTACAATCCTACCATTTTAGAAAAAGCAAATTACCGCTTAGAATTTACAGCAGACATGAAGAGTTATGTATTATTAAACGATGATACCAATGACACTTTAATGGTTTCGGATACTACTTATAATACCAGTACTACATTAAATGAAAATGAGCAAGCAGCACAAATTCGTACTTACGAAAAGGGCTCTAACGGGCTACCTCGTTTAGTGAATGCAAAACCACTTGGTTTTTCTATTAAAGTGAACAACACTTTAAGTTCACCAGGAACAGCTACTGCCATTGACAACAATAACAACTTCTTAGAAGCATCTATTGTTTATGCAGATAAATCTAAAAACTGGTTGTCGGGTATCAGTGGAACATCGGCTAATACTACACCTGCAATTAATGGTTGGATAGAAAACAATGCAACCGTAGACCCTAACGAAGTATACAGTAATGTATTGAGCGGTACTTGGGCGCCTTATAAATTATTAAGAAATCCAACATCAGATAATTTAAAGAAAACAAGTCCATTGTTTGACTTACAAACAAAAGGAACAAGTTATAAATTTGACTCGATTGGAAGTTACGATATCGTGTTTACCAGTGATACCACCAAATGGTCAGATTGTATTGTAGTCGAATCATCTGTTGGCGGAACCAATGAGCCTTCAGAAGGCAATGCGAAAAGGTTGAATTTGAGAAAGAAAGATGTTGGTTATGGCACAGGTAAAAGCAAGTTTCCGGGTTATGCAATTAATTTAGAAAATGGAGAACGCGTAAATATTTTCTTTGCTGAAGCTTCGGCTTTAGCAGACGAAAATGGTGCCGATATGAAATGGAATCCAACCTCAAATGCCAATTTCTTAAATCGTGGAGGTCGTCACTATGTTTATGTTACCCGTCGTGCGTACGATGGTTGTAATCAATTGTGGAATCTATTAAGCAAAAACGGAACTGACTTTGATAACCCAACTTATGCAGATCAAAAAACTGCTTACTTTATGGTTGATTGGGTTACGGTTCCTGTATTAACTCCAGGCAAACAATTATTATCAACAGATTTAAAAGTAAGATTGCGTGTTTCTAAACCATTTGTAAAATTCGCAACAGATGCAACAGGAAATGGCGTGCCAGTTTATAAATTCAATACCCAAAATTCTGTAAGATCAGCATTCGATAACGAGGCAGAGGATAATAAAAATGCATTAGCATTAATCAATGTAGTACCAAATCCTTACTATGCATATTCAACTTACGAACCAGACAGAAACAGTAACAGAGTTAGGTTTACTAATTTGCCGGCAAAAGCAACAGTAACAGTATATACAACGAATGGTATGTTGGTTCGCAGAATGACAAAATCTGATGCAGCAACCACTAGCATTGAGTGGGATTTAAGAAATTCAAATAGAATTCCAATTGCAACTGGTGTGTATATTATTCACATTGATTGCCCTGGCATTGGCGAGAAAACGCTGAAATGGTTAGGTGTAATGAGACCTGTTGATTTTACAAACTTTTAATTGTTGAACGAATTAAAAATCAGATATGAAAAATATTTTTAAAATAGTAAGTACTACATTATTAGCCGCTTTATTACCAGCAATATTAATTGCAGGTAATAGCGAGCGCGCAGGTACTGGCGGCGCAACAGAATTATTGATCAACCCTTGGGCGCGTAGTGCCGGATTTGGTGGTATCAATACGGCAATGGCTAAAGGAGTAGAAGCAATGAATGTTAACGTTGGCGGATTGGCTTATACTAAAAACACCGAAGTAGTTTTCTCTAGAACAACTTGGTTAAAAGGTTCTGATGTAAATATCAGCGCATTTGGATTGAGTCAAAAAGTAGGAACTTCTGGCGTATTAGGTATCAGTATTATGTCAATGGATTTTGGTGATATCGATGTAACCACCAACGATAGACCGGAAGGAAATATTGGAAAATTCTCTCCTAAATTAGTGAACTTTGCTTTAGCGTATTCGAAAGAATTCTCTAACAGTATTCACGGTGGTATTTTAGTAAGAGGCATTCAGCAATCAATCGCAGATTTAAATTCGTCAGGATTTTCTTTAGATGCGGGTATTCAATATACAGGTGGCGATAACGACGAATTAAAATTCGGAATTGCATTGCGTAACATTGGTCCAGATATGGTGATGCAAGGTGATGGTTTGATGGCAACATTTACAGATCCTACTTTGCCATTCGCAGTAGAAGGATACCGTAAATCACAAGCGTATCAAATTCCTTCTTTATTAAATATGGGCTTATCGTACGATTTATATTTTCAAAAAGATCATCGTGTAACACCAATGTTTAATTTTACATCTAACTCATTCTCTAACGATTTAATCGGTTTAGGATTAGAGTATAGCTACAAAAATTATTTAATGTTTAGAGGAGCTTACAACAGCGAGAAAAATGTTTTCGATGCAGCAACTTCTCCAAGTGTATATAATGGTTTAACTTTTGGAAGTACAGTAGAATTACCTTTAAATGATAAAGGCTCAACATTTGCAATTGACTATTCTTATAGAGTAACCCATGTATATGATGGAACGCATGCAATAGCTGCACGCATTACCTTATAATTTTATAATTTATTTTTTTAATAAAGAAGGCCGTATTGATATGCGGTCTTCTTTTATTTTATCAGTACCAACAAGATATTTATTAATACAATTTTATTATGTCAGAAGTAACTTATTTTACGCAAGAGGGATTAGAGAAATTAAAAGAAGAAGTAGCGCATTTAAAAGCGGTAGAGCGTATAAATATTTCTAAGCAAATTGCAGAGGCAAGAGACAAAGGAGATTTGTCTGAAAACGCCGAATACGATGCTGCTAAAGAAGCGCAAGGCTTGTTAGAGCTGAAAATTTCTAAACTAGAGCAAGTTTTAGGTAGTGCTCGGGTAATTGACGAATCAAAATTAGATGCGTCAAAAGTATTGGCATTGTCTAAAGTGAAAATAAAAAATACAAAGAATGGTGCCGAAATGACTTATCAATTAGTTGCCGAAAAAGAAGCTGATTTGAAGTCTGGAAAAATCTCCATTAAATCTCCTATCGCTCAAGGTTTATTAGGAAAATCAGTTGGCGACAAAGTAACCATTACCGTTCCAAGTGGTAATGTTGATTTTGAAATTATTGAAATTTCAAGATAATGTCGAGTATATTTTCTAAAATTATTGCTGGCGAAATTCCTGCTTATAAAGTAGCAGAGACCGATCAGTTTGTCGCGTTCTTAGATATTTTACCATTGGCCAAAGGTCATGTATTGTGTATTCCCAAAAAAGAAACGGATTATATTTTCGACATGGAGGATGCGGATTATTTGGCCTTGATGAGTTTTAGTAAAAAAGTTGCCAAAGGTATTAAACAAGTTATTCCCTGCAAGAAAGTTGGCGTGGCAGTGATTGGTCTAGAAGTGCCACATGCGCATGTACATTTAATTCCGATGAACACCGTTCAAGACATGAACTTCAGTAATCCAAGGTTAACCTTTACCAAAGAAGAATACTTGCAGTTAGTTGAAACAATAAGCGCGGCTATTTCTCTTTAGTGCTTGTTTTGCTAGCATGCAACTTGCTAGGGTTGTCTGCTAAGAATGCTTTCCAACCAGTATGTTTTTTCTCGCCGCTCTTGCCTCCAATATTATTTTGTAAATAATGACAAACCGCAGCGGCTAAGCCGTCTGTAGCGTCTAAAAACGCAGCATCATTTTTAAACTTTAATAATTGTTGCAACATGGCTGCTACTTGTTCTTTAGAGGCGTTGCCATTTCCGGTTATAGATTGTTTTATTTTTTTGGGAGAATATTCTGTAATTGGAATATTTCGATAAAGTGCGGCTGCCATAGATACGCCTTGCGCTCTGCCTAACTTTAACATGGATTGCACGTTTTTTCCAAAGAATGGCGCTTCAATGGCGAGCTCATCTGGATTAAATTGATCTATGATGGTAAGTATGCCTTCAAAAATAACTTTCAATTTCATGGGGTGATCGTCGCCCTTGCCTGTTTCAATTACGCCATGTTTGATCAGTGTGATGGCAGAACCGCTCACTTGAATAATTCCATAGCCTGTAACGGCTGTACCTGGATCGACCCCTAAAATTATTTGATCTCTCAATTGCTGATAATTTTCGTTATTTTGTATAAGTGAAACTATTTCTACAAAGATACAAGAAGCTTTTAGTAAACCTACTCAAAGTTAGCATACTGCTTTTAACAATTGCCTATGTGGCAATTGAATTAATGCATAGAAATGCCTTGGAAAATATGGGGCAAATTACCGCTCAAATACAATCTGGCCAAAATCTTTATTTAATAGCATTTGCAGTTTTACTAATGCCTTTGAATGTTTTTTTAGAATCGAGTAAATGGCGTTTCGCTGCAAGCAAATTAGAAAAGTTTTCAATTAGTCGTGCCATTGCATCGGTACTTGCAGGCATGAGCATTGGTATTTTTACGCCAAATAATATTGGCGATTATGGCGGCCGAATTTTATATTTATCCGAAGGCAATCGAATCAAAGGCGTGCTCATTAATTTCATTTCCTCTATTGCACAAATGGTGGTTACTTTACTTGCAGGCTTTATTGCTTTTAATTTTTATGCGCCGCAATATGTAAACCACGACCCCCTAATCAATTATATATTATTGTATTTCGTATTATTTTTAATGGTAGTGGTTTTGTATTTGTTTTTTAATATTGGGCGCATTACTTATTACTTATCGTCATTAGGTTGGTTTAAAAAGCATGCCGAGCTGCTTGCTATTTTTGCATTGTTTAAAAATATCGATTTAATAAAAATTTTAGCTTGGTCTGCTCTTCGTTACCTTGTTTTTTCTTCGCAATATTTATTGTTGTTGCATTTCTTTATTCCAAGCATGGCTATTACCGAAACGTATATGATGATTACTTTAATATTCTTTACGCAGTCTATCTTGCCTGGTTTTGCTATTACAGAGCTAGGCGTGCGTTCTGGTGTTGCGGTATTTTTTCTCGGACATTTGAGCGCAGATACCATAGGTATATTAGCGGCGGCATTTTCTATATGGAGCGTAAATGTTATCTTGCCTTCCTTGGTAGGAACTTATTTTATCATCAAAGCAAAATTTATCGGTGCAAATTCTTAATATTATTTCGGTTGTTTTATTGATTTGCTATTCGGGCATATTACTTTTTTTTATCAAAGGTTGGTGGAGTTTAAAAAACGGACAGCCTTTGCAAAGTGAATTCAAAACAAGTGTTAGTGTGCTAGTGCCTGTTAGAAATGAAGAAAAACACATTGCAAATTTATTACAAGACTTAATCGCACAAAATTATCCAGCATCACTTTTTAATATCATTGTAATAGATGATCACTCGACAGACCAAACAGCTGCTATCGTTCGATCGTTTAACAATTCAAATTTGCGTTTGTTAAATTTAACGCTCGAAAAACCAATTAATTCTTATAAAAAAAGAGCAATAGCCACGGCTATAGCGGAATGCGATTCCGAATTAATTATCACCACGGATGGCGATTGTCGTATGGGTCCAGATTGGATTACCAGTATTGTGAGTTTATATGAACAAGAAAATTGCCAATTAATTTCTTCACCAGTTGGCTATCATCAAGAAAAAAGTTTAGCAGAAAAAATACAAACAGTAGAGTTTGAATTGTTGATTGCTGCCGGTGCTGCATGCATTCAAAATAAATTCCCCAATACCTGCAACGGAGCAAACTTAGCTTATTCTAGAGCTGCATTTCACGCAGTTGGTGGGTTTAAAGGCATAGACGATCTCGCATCTGGCGACGACGAATTATTATTGCATAAAATGCATAAACATTTTCCGGGAGGCTTGCGATTTTTGAAAGAGCCAAGAGCCATTGTTTATACCGAGGCTAAGAATAGCCTTCGGGCTTTTTTTCAACAACGAAAAAGATGGGCATCTAAGAGTGTAAAATATGCCGATAAAAGAATGGTATTATTAGTGAGTTTAATTTATCTTTTTAACCTAATTGTTTTTATTCAGGTAGGTTTATTGTTTTTTACGCAGGCAAACCTAAATATTTTTGTTGTTTTGATAGGGGTAAAATTAGGCTTAGACGGAACACTCATTTATCAGAGTTTAAGTTTCTTTAAAAAGCGAAGATTGCTATTCTTGTTGCCTTTGGTGGAAATATTTTATGTAATTTATATTTTAATAATTGGTATTATTGCGAATATAGGTGGGGCTTATGAGTGGAAGGGTCGAACAGTTAATTAATTATGAAGTCAACAATTCAAACGCCATCGGCTAGAATACTTGCTAAATTATTAAAGAATAAATTAGCCTTAGCTGGTTTCTTTTTTATAGTGCTTACTTTTTTAATGGCATTGTTTGGCTATTTAATTATTCCAGATCATTCGCCTATGGCCAACGAAATGCATTTGGAGCTCAGCACAAAAAAGCCATTTGCAAAGGCACGATTTTTGGCGCTTCGTAAAAATAAAATCATTACATCCGTTTCTTTTTGGTCTCGATTAGCAAACGGCCAAGAATCCGAGTTTCAATACATCCCCATTCAATCTTATCGCTTTAGCGATTCTACGATTCAAATAACGCTAATCGATCAACAAAAGCCAGTGAGCTATAATTTAGCATCGATTGTATATCCAATTGCAGATGCATCGGCTATCACCTATAGCCAGCAATCATTTCAGCTACACACACTCGATGGGCAAACAATAAAGATTAGCACAGCGGATTTGCTCACAAAAATAAAACAAGATCAAATTTTTACCAGAACTTATATTTTCGGAACCGATCGTTATGGTCGAGATTTATTTAGCCGCATTATTTTAGGCAGTAGAGTATCACTTTCTGTTGGTTTAGTTTCTGTTGTTATTTCTTTGTTGATTGGACTTGCGCTTGGTGCTATGGCAGGTTTTTATAGAGGATATGTCGACGAAATAATTAGTTGGCTTATCAATGTAATTTGGTCTTTGCCCACACTTTTGTTGGTCATTGCTATTTCGTTTGCATTGGGTAAAGGATTTTGGCAAGTGTTTATTGCCATAGGTTTAAGTATGTGGGTAGAAGTGGCGCGATTGGTTCGTGGTCAAATTTTAAGCGTGAGAGAATTAGAATATGTAGAAGCCGCTAGAGCAATGGGTTTTAGCAACTTTAGAATTATTTACAAACATATATTGCCAAATATAATGGGGCCATTATTGGTTATTGCTGCTGCTAACTTTGCATCTGCTATTTTATTAGAAGCTGGATTGAGCTTTTTAGGATTTGGCGCCCAGCCACCTATGCCAACATGGGGCGGAATGGTAAAAGAACATTATGGTTATATTATTATTGATGCAGCATATCTTGCCATTATACCTGGCATAGCCATTATGCTTTTAGTATTTGCTTTCAATATTTTTTCTACTGGATTAAGCGATGCTTTTGAAACAAAAGGAAATAATGTTTCGGTTTAATGGCCTTGGCTAATTGCTTTTTTAGTTTTTGTATCAAGCGAAATAATGATGGCTATGCATAATAAAAAGATACCGCCATTCTTATCAACCTCTACCATATCGCCAAGCACCAAGTGAACAAAAAATACCACTAGCGACAAATAGCAAGCGGTAATAATATATTTATCTTGTTTTATTTTACTCATACGGTAAATAAAATAACAGCGCAACAGGGCATATAAATACATCCCGCTAAACAATAAAAAACCAAAAACACCCTGTTCGCAAAAAGTAAGCAGAAAATAATTATGCGTACTGGCATGCTCGGGGTTATCGCTTACATTCGTAATAAATGCGGGGTTTGCATAAATTTTATAAGTAGGATAAAAAGTATTAGTTCCTGTGCCTAGCCAAAAATTATGTTGAATTAAATTTACTGCAGCCACCCATCTGTATACCCGCTCCATTCCGGAAACGTCTTTCATCTCCATGGTAGCCGACATGTGTTTACTGAAATTCTCGTGATTAAATACGGTTCGTTGAAAATCGGGCGCATATTTCATGTACCGATTTTGATCAACTAAATAGTAACAAAAACCAATCGTACAAATAAGCGCAACCAATAAGGCATGCTTAAGATATGCAGAGCGGAACACTACTAGAGCGCCTGCTGCAGCCACTAAAGACAGCCAAGTAGTGCGCGTATAGGAGGTAACAATTGCAAATAATAAAAGAAAAACACTACCAACTAGTATAAATAGTATTGCTGGTTTTTGTTTATACCAACCAATGGCCATGACAACAAAAGGCAATAAGATTCCAAGTGCGCAGGCATAAATTACATGGTTGGCGTAAAAGGGACGTGCGGCAATATTAATTTCATCAAAGCCAAAAGATTTTAAAGCATGTCTGGCAACCGTATAACATACGCTTAGCATTAATGGGATAAAAATCAACCAAAATAATTTCTTATAAATACCTTCTTGTTTTAAAATTAAAATTGGAATAAATACAAATGCAGCGTAATACCAAAGTTTAGTAAGTAAATATTTAAAAGACAAAACATGGTTTGGAGAGAGCACCATATTTAAGCATAATAATGCGATGTGCGCTAAGATGAGCAGCACTAGTAAGTGTTTCCACTCTGCATTTTGCTGTAATCTATTTTGGATAAGCAAAACTAGGCTTACGCCTAGAAGCGCCATCATTAAAGGCTCTGTAGGCATCGATAAACTCGAGCCGCCAACAGAAAACTCGAAGGACAATGGGAGTGCTGCAATTAAAAAATAAAACAATAAAGAGAAATCTTTAACAGCTATAAATCCACCAATGAGTATTACTGGTAAAAAGTGAATATAGGGAACGTCTATTTTTATAGCATACAAAGAAGCCGCCACAAATAAAGCAATTGCGACAAAGAAAATAAAGAATTGTTTGGGTGTAATTGCTTTAAACAATTTAGCTTAATTTTTTACTAATGGCTGGTATAGCTTCGATAAGTGCAATGGCAATAATTGACAATAAAAAAGTAGAAACAAAAACCAAGCCTGTTGTCAAACCTCTTCTAGGTCGGGCTGCAATTTCTGGTTTTGTTGCTTGGTTAATGGTAAATTTCATTGGTAACACCTGCTCGTAATCTAATTTAGTACTTTCGAATCTAGACTTTAAGCTGCTCAATTTTTTTCTTTCTAATTCGAGGGTATTGATATTGTCTAAATAAATACCGCCATATTTTTTTAACAATTCTAACTGCGGCTTAACTGCATTGATTGCTGCTTGATAGCCATTTACTCTTGCACGAGTTTTAACAATTAAAGTATCTGGTAAATTTACTTTGGAGTTTTCGTATACTTTTAAAATGGCAGTCTCTTGATCTAATCTTACTTTGTTAAGGGTATAACTTTCGTTCAATTGTTTTGATTGTTCGAAATAATCGTATACGCCGGCTTCGCGTAATTTCAATAAAGTTTTATCCATTAAATCTACCGCCTGCAATTCATTTTGGTATTCTTTGGTGATGATTGCTAAAGCTTCTTTAGCTTTACTTCTTTGAATTTCATTTTTTTGGTAACCAGCAAAATAGGCAATAAAATTAGCCATGTCGGCTGCTATTTGCGGATCGGTATCGAACACGGTAATTTGAATGGCTTTGTATTCTGTTTGTTCTACTTCTACTTGTTTGTTTAGCAAGTTTTTTAAGGTATGATAAGATACGCCATTAGTGGTATCTAATTTATAATGTTTAGCTAAATTAAATTGATGGATAACGGCTAATTTCGTTTCATCAGATTTTAAAATTTGTAACAATTGTTCTCCGTCTTCGTCGGTTCCAAATTCTAATAAATTATACCTTGCAGTTCCAGGTTCGGTTAATAAACTGGTCGAGATTTTAGCATTGGTTGTAGGGTAAAAAATCACACTTGCTTTATACTCTGGCGTAATAAATGTTGGGCCTGTGAAAATAAAAACTATTAAGGAAACTAAAATGGAGCTACCCGCAATTACCCATTTCCATTTCAATACTAATTTTATCAAATAAAAAATATCAAATGAATAGTCGTTTTGTACTTCTTTGTCCATGTTTTATTAATTAATAAGGAAAGCCAAAGGTAAGATTTTAAAAGAAATCTTATTCTTCTGTTTTGATAATATTGTTGAGTTGTTTAAAGGAGATTAAACGCAAAATTAGTAGGATTAGTATAGCTAATAACAAAGCAATAGCAATGCTCCATAATGCGGGTAGGTGGTAGTTGGCGAGCAACTGGCTTGTCAAATAGCTTAAAAGCAGGGCTATCAATAGCTTAATAACCGTTAACATTTTGATTTTCAAGGAAAAAACTTTTGTAGCAAAGTATAAATGGGCCAGTGCAACAAAACCAAAACTCAGCATTGCATT
>JBILIO010000216.1:0-2623 GCA_044349915.1 Sphingobacteriales bacterium
ATCCTATTGCGGGCAAAACGGGTACCACACAAGAAAACTCCGATGGTTGGTTTATTGGTATTACACCAGATTTAGTGTCGGGTGTTTGGACCGGTGCCGAAGACAGATCGGTGCATTTTAGATCCACTAATTTAGGCGAAGGCGCAAACACGGCATTACCTATATGGGCGCTGTATATGAAAAAAGTTTATGCAGATGCTACCTTAAAAATTAGTAAAGGAGATTTTACACCACCGGCCGGAGGTTTAGATGTAGAAATAGATTGCGATAAATTTAAAAAGCAATCGAGTGGTGCAACTAATCCAAGTTTAGATTTCTAAAGGCTTGTTGCAAAATAATTTTGCAAAGCAAGTATTTGCTTTTGATTGATGACAGTGGCTAGTTCTTCCGAACTGGCCACTTTTATTTTTTTGACAGATTTAAATTTGCTTAATAATTTTTCGATACTCACTTTTCCAATACCTTCAATATTTTCTAATTCTGAAACAAGGGTTCCCTTATCTCTTTTTAGTCGATGAAAGGTAATACCAAATCGATGCGCTTCATCTCGGAGCTGTTGAATAATTCTTAAACTCTCCGACTTTTTATCGATATACAATGGAACGGAGTCGCCTGGGTAATAAATTTCCTCTAGTCTTTTGGCAATTCCAATAACGGTTAAATTCTTTTCAATACCCAACTTCTTTAAACTGTTCATAGCAGCCGATAATTGCCCCTTGCCGCCATCGATTACCACTAATTGAGGCAGAGACTCGTTTTCTTCTATCAATCGCTTATAGCGCCTAAAAACAGCCTCTTCCATTGTGGCAAAATCGTTAGGCCCCTGTACCGTTTTTACATTAAAGTGACGGTAATCTTTTTTAGATGGCCGGCCATTTTTAAATACTACAATGGCAGACACTGGATAATCTCCTTGGAAATTTGAATTATCAAAACATTCGATATGAACAGGCAATTGATTGAGTCGCAAATCTTTTTGCATTTGCATTAACAAGCGTTCTGTCCTTACTTCTGGATTTAATTTTTCGTATTGATCTAACCTCGACTTTTTATAGAAGAGCGTATTTTTTAAAGAAAGGTCTAATAGGTTTTTTTTATCTCCTAATTTAGGTACGATAAATTTGATGCGTTCATTGCTCGAAAGTTCGATTTCGAATGGAACAATAATTTCTTTAGCAGTACTTTCGAATTTTGCACGGAAATCACTGATGGCAAATAATAAAAGTTCCTCGTCGCTTTCGTCTAGTTTTTTACGCAGTTCAATAGTTTGTGTTTGCGTAATCACGCCTTTGTTCACTTTTAAATAATTTACAAAAGCCATTTTATCATCAGAAGAAATAGAGAATACATCGACATCGTATATGGTAGTACTTACCACAGTTGATTTACTTTGGTAATTTTCTAAGGTGTCTATCTTCTCTTTATATCCAGCGGCTAATTCAAAGTTGAGTGCAGCAGCTGCGGCTTTCATGTTTTGTTTTAAATCATTTAATATAGGATTAATATTGCCCTTTAATAAATCTTTGATGTCTTGAATGTCTTTATTGTAATCTTCTTCAGTTTGCAATGCTTGACAAGGCCCTTTACAATTTCCGATTTGATATTCTAAACAAACTTTAAATTTACCACTCGCAATATTAGCAGGCGATAAAGCAAGATTGCAATTACGAAGCGGATACAATGTTTTGATAAAATCTAAAACCGTATGCATCATTTTTGCGGAAGCATAAGGGCCTAAATAAGTAGAGCCATCTTTAATAATTCTGCGCGTAGGAAAAATGCGCGGGAAGTTTTCTTTTTTGATGCAGATAGAGGAGAATGTTTTATCATCCTTAAGCATAATATTATACCGAGGCTGGTGTTTTTTAATTAATGCGTTTTCCAATAACCAGGCATCAATCTCGGTATCAACAATCGTAAATTTAATATCGCGGATTTTACTAACGAGCGTTTTCGTTTTTGCATTTACGCGGTCATTATTAAAATAAGACCCGACTCTGTTACGTAAATCTTTTGCTTTGCCAATATAAATAATGGTTCCCGCTTCGTCGTAATACTGATACACCCCAGGTTTATGAGGAATTTCAGCTACTCTATTTTTATAATCGAATGCGGCCATATTTATTTTAATAACAATCAATCAAAAAAAAAGTTGACCTAATTAGATCAACTTTTTTTTGAATTTTAAAAATTCTAGTATTCCCAAAGGTCATGTTCTTTATTGAACAATTCCAATTTAATTCTATTGGCTTCGATCAATGCATCCATTCCAGTTGCATAATCTTCGATACGGTAATCTTTTTCGTTAGACCATTTAGTAATATAACTACTGAATAATCTTTGTACAAAGAAATCATCATAGCTTAAACGACCTGCATCATTCTGACGATTGAAAACTTCTGCTTGCGCTAAAATTTTTCTTGCATCATTAAAGTAAATCCAGAACAAAGCGGCTTTACCAACTTCTTCTCCTGAAGAATTACGCATGATATATACTGGTGCTACACCAATAATTCTTGGCTCATAAATAGAACGTTGTTTGTCAAAGAACCACTCTTCTTTTAAACGATAAGCAACAATGTCATCTCTATTTAAAGTACGTGTAGAAATTTCTTTAGTGAAC
>JBILIO010000190.1:0-3137 GCA_044349915.1 Sphingobacteriales bacterium
GTATAAATCTAATCTGAATTGATGCTGTTCAATTTCTTTGAATAAATCTTTATTGGTTGCTGCTATCACGCGCACATTAACTGGAATTTCTTTTTCGCCGCCAACCCTGGTAATTTTATTTTCTTGCAATGCGCGCAATACTTTTGATTGAGCCGAAGGACTCATGTCTCCAATTTCATCTAAAAATAAAGTACCGCCATTGGCTTGTTCAAATTTTCCAATGCGTTGTTTAATAGCCGATGTAAAGGAGCCTTTTTCGTGTCCAAAAAGTTCGCTTTCTATTAATTCTGCTGGTATTGCGGCACAATTTACTTCTATCAAAGGGCCATTGGCACGGTTGCTTTTTTCATGAATCCACTTGGCCACTAATTCTTTTCCAGAACCATTTTCGCCTGTAATTAAAACACGCGCTTCAGTTGGAGCAACCTTTTCAATGGTTTCCTGAATTTTTAAAATAGGAGAAGATTCACCAATAATAGCATTTGTTTTAGCAACTTTTCTTTTAAGGATTTTGGTTTCGGTAATTAATTCAGATTTAACAAGCGCATTGCGCACGGTAATTAATAAACGATTGAGATCTGGTGGTTTGGCAATAAAATCGTAGGCGCCTTTTTTAGTTGCCTCTACGGCAGTGTCTATGGTGCCGTGTCCACTAATCATAATAAAAGGAAGATCGGGTTGAATGATTTGGCTTTGTTGTAAAACTTCTAAGCCATCCATTTTTGGCATTTTGATATCGCAAAGTACCAAATCAATCTGTTCTTTTTTAATCAGCTCGATGCCTTCTAAACCATTACTGGCTTCAAGTACAAGGTATTTCTCATATACTAAAATTTCTTTTAGCGTACTACGAATACTGTTTTCATCGTCTATAATTAAAATCGTAGCTACTTGCATGCAGATCTTTTGTTTGATTGAAATAAAAAAGCAAATTCGTAAGCCGGGTTCTGTTATTTATCGGGTTACAACCCAACAAACTTCTATCATTTATCTAGGATAACAATTGCTCGTTATCTCCATCAACCTACCCATCCCGATTTGGTTTTGCAACCTTGAAGCGAGCAGCTTCATGATCGGGACCTATTTGGTCTTTCAACTCCTGAGGTTTACCGCAATGTATATTACTATACAAAGCTGTGAGCTCTTACCTCACATTTTCACCTTTGCCCTTTGCTTGCGCTAGAGGTAGTTTATTTTCTGTGGCACTTGCTGTTCAAATAAATTGACCTTCCCGTTAGGAAGCAGGATGCTCTATGTTGCCCGGACTTTCCTCCGATAATAAATTACCGGCGATAGAACGATTTGCTTATTTCAAAAATACGATTTTTATCCTAATAATGTTGCTTTTGTGGCATCAAGTATCGCGAATGAATCGGCTGTATTGGCTGCTTCGGCGTAAGTACGGAGCACAGGCTCGGTACCTGATGGTCTAATCATTACCCAAGTGCCATTGCCTAAATGAAATTTAAATCCATCTAAGTCTTCTACTTTTTCTACTTGATAATTTCCAAATGCTTTATAATTACCTGCTTTGCAATTGGCAATAATGGCTTGTTTTTTATCTTCTGATAAATGTAAATCGTAGCGTTCAACTGCAAAACTACCTACTTCGGCGTATACTTCTTCAATTAATTCGCGCAATGATTTTCCGGTTTTAGCCATAAATTCCCATATGGTTAAACCAATCCAAATACCATCTCTTTCTGGAATGTGGCCTACAATAGCAATGCCACCCGACTCCTCGCCACCTACTAAAAACGGTTGTTTGTTTTCTACAATTAATTCGCAAATATATTTGAAACCAATTTTGGTAGTTTCTTGACTTACGCCATATTTTGCACAAAGTTCTTCGATTTTTTTCGTGCAAGAAAAAGTAGTAATGGCATGGCCATTTTGTTTTTTATATTTTACTAAATAATGAATCAATAATAAAATAATATGATGCGAATCCACAAAGTTTCCTTCGTGATCGTATAAACCAATTCTGTCTGCATCACCATCGGTTGCTAAACCAGCATCAATATCTCCAGAAATTTTAATTAATTCCGAAAGCTCTGTAAGGTTCTTGTGTATTGGTTCTGGAGCTTGTCCATCAAATCCAGGATTGTGGTCGCAATGTAAGAAAGTACAATCTGGCAAAATTCTTCTCATAACACTTTGGCCTGCACCATACATGGCATCGTAAGCAAAATTCAAACCCGAATTTTTAATAGCGTCTAAATCAAAAGATTTTTCAACATGTTTGAAATACATTTCTTCCATGTCTACGTATGTTATTAATCCTTGTTTTTCGTAGGCATCAACGCTTAATGTTGCTTGGTTAAAAGTATCAGGAATTAAATCTTCGATGGCAGCAATTACACTTGGAATTGCGGGTCCACCAAAATCTGCTTTAATCTTGAAACCATTATAGCTAGGAGGGTTGTGGCTTGCGGTAATAATAATTCCAGCGCTTGTTTTTAATTCAACAGTTGCTAAAGAGATCATTGGCGTAGAAACAAATTCGTTGCTACACATCTTTACTAAAATTCCTTCCGATGCCATTACACGAGCAACTGCATCTATAAATAACTTTCCAGCAAATCGGCAATCGTTACCCAAAGTGATACTTGGTTTATCAAAATTCTTTTTCAACCAAATGGCTGTGGCAATTGATACACGTTCTACATTTTGTACGGTAAAGTCTTCGGCAATAATTGCACGCCAACCGTCTGTTCCAAATTTTATTTTATTCATCATATTTTAACAAGCCTCAAAATTAAGTTTTTATTGCCGATTTACCATTAAAATCCACTCTTTTTATATCTTTTAAAATCTGAATTTTATTCCAAATTTTTAATTAATTGCAGATAAATTTTCTATTTTTGACGCTTGTTATAGTGATTTATGAAAGTTATAAAGTTTGGAGGTACTTCTTTGGGTAGCCCAGAAAGGATGCAAAACCTCGTTCATTTATTAGATTTTTCTACAAAACAACTGGTTGTTTTGTCGGCGGTTGCAGGCACCACCAATAGTTTATTGCGTATATCTGAAACATTATTCGAGAAAAAATCGGAGCAGGCTAATGAGTTGATTGATTTATTAGAAGATAATTACATTGATTTTATCAAAGCATTATTTAGCGAACAACAGTATTT
>JBILIO010000191.1:0-3123 GCA_044349915.1 Sphingobacteriales bacterium
AAATGTTGTTCTAATAAAGGAAATTTAAAAAGTACTTTTTTATACAAATACTGCATAAAATCTTGATCCTCTTTATGGCTAGGACTTGCTAAATTTGCATATTCCAAGTAGGCCTGCTCCGATTTTAATTGCGTTAAAATTTCACGTAACAAAACTTCTTCGCCATTCCAATTTATTTTATACGCTTTAGCGATTTTCTGAAAATCAACATCTTGTGCTAATTGCGCAATAAATTTATTTTTTAGTAATACCGCAGTTGCATTTAAATCTGCTGCAGTAGGCATATGCTTATTACCTTTTTCGGCAACTGCATTTTCTTCAAATTGTGCTAACGCTAATGCTAATTGCAATAAATTAATGTAAGCATCATGCACCAACTGAACAGCCTGTAGCAATTGCTTTTCAGCCAATTTTTGCTCTTTTACTTCTGCTTGTTGGTAAGCATATAATGCTTGAAAACCTTTAATTCTTAAATGACGACGATTTAACATAAATTGATATAAAGAACGATTTTACACTAAAACTTAGTGCATTAATTATTAATATGCTGCTTTTATTCTACGAATATCTGCAATCCTTTTTTCTGCAATTTTATTGGCAGCCTCGTAGGTTGGAATATTTTCCTCTCTCGATTTTTTCAAAATTTCTAGGGTTACCTGGTAAATGTGTTCTGTTTTTTCCATAGCACGCTTAGCGCTATAGCCATGCATTTCAGAGTACACATTTATTAATCCACCTGCATTAATCAAGAAATCGGGTGCGTAAATAATACCTTTTTCCATCACCATTTTTCCGTGAATATTTTCGTCTGCTAATTGGTTATTAGCAGCACCAGCAATAATCGCACATTTTAATTGTGAAAGTGTTTCTGTATTAACAGTAGCACCTAAAGCACATGGCGCATAAATATCGATGTCTAAATCGTAAAATTGATTATTCGCAATTACATCTGCACCATATTTTTTAGCCACCATAGCTAAACGCTCTTCGTTGATATCTGTAATATACACTTTAGCGTTTTCGGCTCTTAAATGCCTCACTAAATTTTCACCTACATTACCAATTCCTTGCACACCAATAACCTTACCGGTTAAGCTATCATTACCCCATAAATGTTGCGCAGATGCTTTCATCCCCATATATACACCAAAAGCCGTAACCGGCGATGGATCTCCTAAACCACCTAATGATACAGGTATTCCAGAGACGTGATTGGTTTCCATTTTAATGTATTCCATGTCTTTTGGACTTGTACCTACATCTTCTGCTGTTATATATTCTCCATTTAAATTTTCAACACATTTTCCATAACGACGCATCATCGCTTCTGATTTATCTTTATTTGAATCGCCAATAATAACGGCTTTACCTCCACCTAAATTTAAACCCGTGATGGCTGCTTTGTAGGTCATCCCTCTCGAAAGTCTTAATACATCGTTTAAAGCTTCGCCTTCTGTTTTATAATTCCACATTCTGGTACCACCCAAAGCAGGACCTAAAGTAGTATCATGGATAGCAATAATGGCTTTTAATCCTGTTGCTTGATCGTAACAATACACCACTTTTTGATGTTCTTGAGATGCCAGTTTATTAAATACGGAATTTTCACCTAAATGATCAGACATGAGCTATTTCTTAAATTTATAAAATCGGGCTTTTAACCTTAATGGAGGCAAAAGTAGGGTATTTTTTTCAATTCAGCTAATGTAAAAAAAGGCTTTATCACTGCGCTATGGCTATTTTAACCTACTATTAAACAAAAACTATTGTACTTTTGAAAAAATGAAAGAATTATCGTCTCTTAATCCATACTTAGCAAAGTATAAATACCGCATATTATTTGGGTGTATTTTTATTGCGCTATCTAATTGGTTTGGCGTTTTTCCTGCGCAAATTATTCGATTAGCATTTGATTTAGTGAAAGATAATTTAGCCAATTATCAATTAACATCAGGTTTCGAAAATCAAGCCATTTTAAAAAGTATTATTATACAAATCGCCTTACTTTTTGGTGCTTTAATTGTTCTTATATCCATCATCAAAGGGGTGTTTATGTTCTTCATGAGACAAACAATCATTGTTGTTTCGAGGCTCATTGAATACGATTTAAAAAATGTGATCTATCAAAAATACCAAGTATTAAATTTATCATTTTATAGGGTAAACAATACCGGTGATTTAATGAATCGCGTATCGGAAGATGTTTCGCGCGTGCGCATGTACATTGGCCCGGCTATTATGTATACCCTGAATTTAATTGTGTTATTTGTTTTAGTCATTAGTACCATGATAAGCGTTAATCCGATGCTTACATTTTATGCCTTATTGCCCCTTCCGCTCTTATTTGTTGCCATTTATTATGTGCAAAACACCATTAATACTAAAAGTGAAAATATACAAGCACAGCTCTCTATTTTAACCACCACCGTGCAAGAAACCTTTTCTGGCATAAGAATCATCAAAGCCTTTGGCAGAGAGCAACAATTAGCCGATCGATTTGCTGCAGACAGTGAGGTGTATAAAACAAAATCGATGGAATTGGTTAAAGTACAAGCCGTTTTTTTTCCAACCATTTTAGGATTAATAGGAATCAGCACTCTATTGACTGTTTATTTTGGAGGCAAAGAAGTAATCAACGGAAGTATTACTGCTGGTAATATTGCCGAATTTATCGTGTATGTAAATATTTTAACTTGGCCAGTAGCCTCTGTTGGTTGGGTCACTTCATTAGTTCAACGCGCTGCTGCCTCTCAAAAACGAATCAACGAATTTTTAGACCTCAAACCCGAAATTACCAATCCAAGTACAATTCCATTTGAATTTACGCATAGCATTGAGTTTAGAAATGTATCATTTACTTATCCAGAGACAAATATTACCGCAATAGATCAATTAAGTTTTACTTTAACGAAGGGTCAAACCTTGGCAATTGTAGGAAAAACGGGTTCCGGTAAATCTACTATTTCCAATTTAATCAGTAGAATGATTGATGTAAGTAGTGGTAGTATTTTAATTGATAATCAAGACATTAAGAATATTAATTTAAACGATTGGAGAAACCAGATTGGAATAGTACCACAAGAAGTTTTCTTGTTTTCTGATAGCATTCAAAACAATATTACC
>JBILIO010000192.1:0-3108 GCA_044349915.1 Sphingobacteriales bacterium
GCTTTCGGTTTTTCGGGAAAATTGCCTTTTATTAAACCAGCTACTATGCCTCTAATGATTACGTTGAAACCTAGCAATTGCACAAAACTACCTCTTTGCAAACCAAATGCTTTGTACAATTTTTTTTCCGGATCGCTGATGCGCGGAAGATCGGCTATATGATATTTTCGGGTTGCTGCTGCTGCTTCCAATTCGTCAACCAAATGAACCAAAATAATTTTGGTTCCTTCGGATTCAATTGCTGCCCTATTTTTTTTAATCTCTTGTAATGCTTCTTTACAAAAAGTACATCCAAAATGTCTTAAAAAAACAAGCATAGTTGGTTGTTGATCCGAATAGGAAGCTAAACTTAATCCCTGATTGGTAATAATACTATCGAGCGATTTTAATTTTCTTTCGTGCATGTTGTATGCGCTTAGTTCGCGGTTACATTGTGCATTTTCGAATGAATAATACAAAATTAGTGCGAAAGGAATTATCCATATAATATCATTCGCTAAAACATGGGCAAATAAACTAATCGGCAATTTATTTTGCCACCAAAAATATACGAAACTAATGGCAATGGTGGTTTTTAACAAGATGCCTAGTAGTACAATGATCCAGTGTTTGAAGGGTTGTTTACTTGCTAATAAATAACCAAACCCAAATAAAATTTCGAACACAGCAATACCTTGCCACAATACTAGGTAATTGGGTAACTGTAAGTGCAAATTGTTAAATAATTGCTGGGGGTTTAATAAGGTGGTAAAACCCCAAATCAAATTATATATACCTGCTGCTAATAAAGTAATTTGCATCCAAGGACGCGTGACTACTAATTTCATTGTTATAAATTATCAATACCATAACCTATTTAATGCTTAAGTGTTTTAATTTTTTTAAAAAACACAGAAAAAGCACTACTGCTAGCAATTATGGATGCTGTAAAACCCAAATCGCATCAGCTCTTAATTGTTGAATTAGGTTAACCCGATTTGCTATAGCCTTTTCCCGAACCGCTTGAAGCCAGCTAGCATCTGCTTTAATTTCATTGATTTTAAGCTGAATGGCTTCTTCTGAAAATACTTGGTTTTGCTTAGGTCTACTTAAAATATTCAATAATTGATCATCAAAACCATAGGGGAACCAGTTGAGATTTGCTTCGGTAGCCATTAAAACAATTACATCGGCGCGATTTAAATAATCTGCAATTAAATCGTCGTTGAGTGTTAATGGTAGCTGCTGATTAAAATCGAAGATTGATTTATTGTAATATAGAAAATGATATTCATTGAAAATTTCTTTATTGATATAATTATTATGTGCCAACCACCAATAACTGTCTGCTACAACAATGATGTTGGGTTTATACTTGTTAGTATTTTTTTCGAATTGAAAACTGCGGTAGGCCATATTTTCTTTTGGTAAATCAATAAACAAATTCAAGGCAAGTTCCACATCGTTGTCGGTAAATCGATAGCCATTTATTACAGCTGTTTCTAAATTTATTTTGCTAGGAAATTTTTGATTTACAGCTAACTCCATTTTATGAAGCATAGAGTCTAAGGCAATGTTCATGCCATATTGAGACCAATGTATGCCATATTTTCCGTATAAAGGATAAGGGCTTGTTTGTTTTAGCTTATTAAAATAACTTACAAAATCGATGTGGTTAATTTGATTTTTTTGATAAGCCTTAACAAATTCGTCGTGGTTGTTTTTATTTATTATTTGCTGATAATCGTTTGGTATTGTTGCTGGGAAAAAACTTGCTTTACCTGGCGCAAAAACAACGAGTAGTTTTTTATTTATTTTCGCTAATGCTAATTGAATTTTTTGAAGCTTTAGCATTCGTTCGTTAATTGCTGAATCGCCAATATAATTTCGCCCAGTAAAAGCATTTAAATAAGGTGTTTCATACAAATAACTTTCTTTGCCAATAACAACTTGTGATGCATTGGTGTATTTAAAGGCGCTGTATAAAATCTGGTTATGCGTTTTAATAGCATATGATCGGAGTGGTAAGTTGGCAGAAAAATAATTCGCGAAAGAATCTTGGTATTGCCCTGTAAAATAAGATTTAAAGCTCCGTATTGGTTGAGCTACTTGGGTTTCGGAACCATGCAAACTGAGTTCTTTGAGAAACTTTAGTTGATAGTTGAACATGGGTAGGAGCAACAATACTAGTATTGCAACAAGAAAAAATTTAACCGCTGTTTTGTTTTGTTTATCCATTTTAAAATCTGAAATAAATAAATGGATTAAAATTAGCGCTAATCACAAAAACTAGCGTAAGCGAAAATAACAAAAACAAAACTGTGCTAGTTGCATAAACATGAGACTTTAATAAACTGCCATTGTAAATTCGATTTTGTAAATTTTCTATTTTTGAACTTAACGCTCCAAAAGAAAAAAGAAAAGCAAAAATTAAAATGAAAACATAATAGGGGTTCGTATTATGCAAAGAATAGTTTTGCCTAAATTGAAATAGTTCTTTAACATATATCATTGCATGTGTTAAAGAATCTGCTCGAAATAAAACCCAGCCAAATAAGGTGATGAGGTAAGTGATGATTACGCTTGGAAACTTGCCAATGCGCGCATAAAATTTTAAAAGAAAAATTTTATCTGCAATTAAAAAAAATCCATGAAATGCACCCCAGGCTACAAAGTTCCATGCCGCACCATGCCATAGCCCTGAAACTAAAAACACCAACCATAAATTAAAAAACACGCGCAATTTTGATCCTTTATTTCCGCCCAAAGGAATATATAAATAATCACGCATCCATCGGCCTAAACTCATGTGCCATCTTCTCCAAAATTCGGTAATGCTAGCTGAGTTGTATGGATTGTTAAAATTATCGATGAATTGAAATCCCATCATTTTGCCTAAGCCAATTGCCATGTCGGAATAACCCGAAAAATCAAAATAAATTTGAAAGGAATAAGCAATAATTCCAAGCCAGGCATTATATGCACCAATGCTTGTTGTGTTTGCATTAAAAGATGCATCTGCAACTGTCGCCATTACATTGGCAATGAGTATTTTTTTTGCGAGCCCAATTACAAAACGCTGAAAGCCAATCATTCTATTTTCGAAAGTGTCTTGCGTAGACCGATCCG
>JBILIO010000193.1:0-3106 GCA_044349915.1 Sphingobacteriales bacterium
GGCGGCCAATTTCTTGAAATAATTTTTACTTCGTCGGATTCCAAATAATTTCTTGTTCAATCATTGCCGTATTAGAAGATTTATCTTCGTCTGTTGCAATTGGATATATTCTGGCTTTTAAAAGCTGCGGCGTTAAAATACTTTTGACATTATTTTCAAAAAACAAGGAAACCACTACCCTTCCTTCCGATTTTGCGGGCACCCCATTTATTTTCCAAACAAGCCCCTGTGCACTAATTTTATTGACTTTAGGATAGGAATTGAGTAATTTACTATAGGCATTTGTTTGCAATTCTATGCTAATATCTTGACTCAATATTCCCTTATTTTGATAGGCAATACTCACACTATAGGTGTTTCCTAATTTCATACTATCAGCACGAATTTGTATCGCTAAATCGTGTAAAACTTCGGGTTCATTTGTTACTGAAATACTCGCCGGAATTAACGCTGGACTTGAATTGGGGCTTAACAAATAGCTTTCATTTGTTTTTAAAAAACGATAATTACTTGTTCGACCATCGGTCCATAAAACTTTTAGGCTATCAATAATACTTGCGTTTGCAACACCAAAATGAATATCATAGGTATTGTTTGCAGGCAAGCCGTTTTTTGTTTGCAACTCTTTAAACTGCCACACACCTTGTGTTTTAAGGGCAATCTTAGCACCAATCGCATAAAAATTTAAACCTTCTTGTCTCAATTTAAATTTCACAAAATTGCCTTGCAAACTTTTTTGATAAGCCACTTGGTGTTCGTTCCCAACAACCGAATGACTATAAATATCTACCGCACCATCGTTATTCATGTCTAATAAATTTATTCCGCCGTTCAACATTTCTTGTTTACTTAATTGATTGGAAATTGACTGAAAAACAAATTGACCCTTGTTTTTAAAAATCGAAACAGCATAATCTGCATGACTAATCATTAAATCTTGAAAGCCATCGTTATCAAGGTCTGCAAAATCGGCGGCCATCATAGTAGCTATTATATCATTGCTAATGGTAACACGCCATTCTAAATTGCCCGAACCTTTGTTTTCGTATAAGGCACTTGGCGAACCAAAATTAAGCAGTAAAAGGTCTAAGTCTCCATCGTTATCTACATCCGACCATGCAGCCCCTCGGGTATTTGCTAGGTGATTATCTAAATTTGTACTAGACTCTTGAAAATCTCCTTTGCCATTATTGAGGTATAATTTTGGAAAAACAGCTGTGGCTTTAGGATTCCAAATGCTTGCATTAGTGATCAATAAATCTGGATCCCCATCTGCATCTACATCTGCAAAGGAAGCATGAAAAGCATTATTTTCTTGACAAATATTTTCGTGCTTAAAAGACTTTTCAAAAATTCCATTACCCTTATTGATAAATAAAATATTCTTTTGTCCAAAAATACTATTTTGAAAAATATCTAAATCACCGTCTAAGTCTATGTCTGCTGCAGCAAAACCATTGGCATTGCCTCCAAATTGATCGAAAAAACTCGATTTTATTTGATAGCGATTTTCATTTATTTGATAAAAGGAATTGGGATTATTTACAATGGAGCCCTTCAGAATTTGTAAACTAGCTTGATTGTTTGCATCTATTAAAAGACTGTGTCTATTAATCAAACTATCTGCAAAAAAACGAATGGTAGAACCTGCTTCAAACTGTTGCGCCAACAAGCCTTTTGAGCAAATTAACAAAAATAATAAGGAAGTAAATTGACGCATGAAATTACATTCTTTCAGGAACAGCAATTCCTAAAATTGCAAATGATTTACGAATTACTTTAGCAGTATTCACACAAAGCATTAAACGAAAATCTTGCAATTCGGTATCGGCTAATTGACTAATTGGATCATCATGATAAAATTTATTGAACGCTTTTGCTAGTTCATAAACATAATTAGCAATAATAGCAGGGCTATAGCTTTCAGCGGCTATCGAAATTTGCTCTTCAAATTTATTCAGTTCTAAAATAAGCGCTAATTCGTTTTTATTAATACTAGTTACTTTACATTTTTCGGGAATGCTCCTATTGACTTTTCTTAATATAGATTGAATTCTAGCATAAGAATATTGAATAAAAGGCCCTGTGTTTCCTTGTAAATCAATAGATTCTGATGGATCAAACAATAATCGTTTTTTGGGATCAACCTTTAATAAGAAATATTTTAAGGCACCTAAACCGATAGTTTCGTATAACTGCGTTTTTTCTGCTGCAGGAAAATCATTTATTTTTCCGAGTGCTTCGGTTTGTGCTTGTGCAGATTGAATCATTTCGGCAATTAAATCGTCGGCATCTACTACCGTTCCTTCTCTTGATTTCATTTTACCACTTGGTAAATCAACCATACCATAAGATAAATGGTAAAGTCCTTTTGCCCAATCGAAGCCTAATTTTTGTAAAATCAACAATAATACCTTGAAATGGTAATCTTGTTCGTTACCCACTACATAGATAGAACGTTTCATGCCAAAATCGGCATGTTTTAAGGCCGCTGTGCCCAAATCTTGCGTAATATACACAGAAGTGCCATCGCCCCTTAAAACAAGCTTGTGATCGAGGCCTTCGGCCGTTAAATCAATCCAAACAGAATGATCTGCTTTTTGGTAAAAAACGCCTTTTGCTAAACCCTGTTCAATAATATCTTTTCCTAATAAATAGGTATTTGATTCGTAATAATATTTATCAAAATTAACGCCCATGGATTGGTAGGTTTTTTCAAACCCGGCGTAAACCCAAGCATTCATTTTTTCCCATAAGGCAATAGTTGCTGGATCTTTTTCTTCCCATTTAAGCAACATGGCTTGCGCTTGTAAAATAATGGGTGCTTGTTTTTTGGCATCGTCTTCCGAAAGACCAGCATTTATTAAAGTTTGAATTTCTAATTTATAGTGTTTGTCAAACTCCACATAATATTTTCCAACTAAATGATCGCCTTTTAATCCAGTAGATTCGGGCGTTTCCCCGTTTCCAAATTGCATCCAAGCCAACATCGATTTGCAAATATGTATGCCTCGGTCGTTGATTAAATTTACTTTAATGACTTCGTAACCCGCCGTTAATAATAATTCGGCTAAAGAATAACCCAATAAATTATTTCTTACATGAC
>JBILIO010000194.1:0-3086 GCA_044349915.1 Sphingobacteriales bacterium
TTTACCCGGATACAATAAACACCAAGCTAGGGCAGGCCATTCCCAATTTGCATAATGACCCTGCATGGCAAATATCTTTTTGTTTTTAGCATAAAGATCGGCTACATATGCTTCATTCACTAAGCTCACTCTTTGTTTAATTTCTTTTTCGGTTATATGTGTAGACTTAATGGTTTCGATAATAGTGTCGCATAAATTACGGTAAAAGTCGCGCTCAATTTCGAGTAATTCTTGTGCATTTTTATTTGGAAAAGAATTTGCAAGGTTTAACCTGACTACCTTTTTACGATAGCCAAAAACGGTATAAACCAATAGATATAAGCAATCAGAAAAGAAATACAATAGCCAAAATGGCAATCTAGCGATGCCGTTTAACAGCAATATTGCAAATTTCGAGAGCAGTTTAGTCATTGAAATCTGCATCTAACTTATCTCCAAAACTGTCATCTGAATTGGGCTCCGCTTCGTCTGGATTATTTTTCATAGACCTCGATAAAATTTTGTATTTCCATTGTGGATCGTACCGCTCTCCAAATAAATCGGAATGCAATAAAACCATTTCATTTTTTAAATTATCTGGACTAAAAAACACAAATCTTTTATTCGTGAAGGTTCCAATTTTATAAAATCTCCAAATTTCATACGGGAAAGCCCTTACATTCATATCGCTTGTTCTAACCACATTAGGAGCGCCATATTTTAAATAGATATAACCTCTGTCGGTATCGTAGCCTTTATTAATTTTGGAGCCATAAGAATTATTCACCTTTTTAACCTCTAATTCGTAATTAGACCAAGCATTTGCAGCATCAGCAGCATTTCTTTTAGTCCAGAAATACACTAAAAATTGCTTCATTTGGTTTAATTCTAAATTGGCCATTAAAGTCTTTTCGTATGCGAGTTCGTTTTGTGTCGAAATAGGCTTTAAACAAGCTATATTGTCTTTCATTTGGCCTAAAGTATAATTAGCCGCAAAAGAATTATTAATAGCTAAGGAAGTAACCGCTTCTAAATCTTTTCCTAAAGACTTATTACTTCTTTGAAAATAACATTTTTTATACGCAATTACTTCATTCATTTTATTGCGTAATTCGATCACTAAATTATAATTACCGCTTTGTAAATCACTAATATCAAATTCACCTAAATTAATAATTACATTTTTAGCGCTAATTTTTTGTTGTTGAATAAAAGAATTAAGTTTTGCACCTCCATCAAATTCTAAAAAATAAGTCAATAAAAATTGCTCATTAGGTGCTAGCGTTTGGGTATTATAAATTTCATTATAAAATTTGAGTTGATGTATATTGGTTGGATAAAAATTATCAACCATAGGCGTAAGGGTATAGCCATTTCGGCTATAAACGCTGTTATTCTGCTCTTTTGTATAAGATTCTAACAAGGCGATATCAGAAAAATGAATAAGCCCTGCTGGAAAATCAATTTTAAAATCTTCTTTTAAAGAGACTGAATTTTGAACTTCATTATTATCCGAAAGCGATAATTCAATGGTGTAATCTCCATTACCAAGTGGATATCTTTTTTGATCTATAAATTGAAATTGTAATTGACTGGTATCAGTAACAATAGCAGATAATAAATTATAAGTTTCTTGATTCTTTAATTCTTCTCTTTGTATATAAAAACGCACGCGCACTTTTACACTCGCTTGAAATTTTCCATTGGCTATTTTGGTAAAATTAACAGAACTAGCCAATATGGATATATTGGTTTCTATGTAGGGTTTTGCCTCGGGGGTATTAAAAGTATAATAGGAAAAACTAGCTTTTATTTTTTTTGCAAAACTGGCATTTGCAAACAACAACACAAATAATAGCACGAAGAGTCTAACAATAACTTTCATATAATAAGTTAAATAAAGCCTGAAATTAGCCAAGATTTCTATATAAATCCTAAAAAAATGCATTATTTTCGATTTTTCAATTTAAATGTTCCGTTTTTAAAATAAATCATGCAATTAAATTACTTACCCTCCATTCAACAATATTGTCTTTTTGCACAATTAGCAACCATCAATTTAAATTTGGAGGAATATTACGATAGAGGAACGGAAAGGAATAGAACGCTTATTGCCTCTGCAAATGGGCCATTGTTATTAGTGATTCCAACTGGTAAAATTGCGCCAGCAGATCGTTTTTATAAAGCTATTCCGATTGCTTACGAAGAACCTTGGCAAAAAAGACATTGGAAAAGTTTAGAATCTAGTTATCGAAGATCACCCTATTTTGAATTTTATGAGCATCATTTTCATCCATTTTATGCTAATAATCAATTTGAATATTTATGGGAATTCAATTTAGCTATACTCGAAACAATCAATAAACTACTCAAATTATCGCCACAAATAAACTTCGATCCAATTGCCGAAAAATTCTCATATCCATCTAAAATAAACCCTTATACGCAAGTATTTGAAACGAAAAACGGATTTATTGAAAATTTAAGTATTTTTGATTTGCTGGCAAATAAAGGGCCGGATAGCACCAATTACTTAAAATCACAAATCTAAAATATGAAAACAACAAAAGGATTATTATTCATTTATTTATTAATGTCAATAATTATAATTGCTTGTACAGAAACAGAACCTCCTCAAGGCCCCAAATACAATCCAATCAATAGATATGGCTCCATGTATTTAACAGATAGAAATACGCCAAAGGCTTTAGCAGGCTTATCGTTTATTAATACCATAACCGGTTTAACTTATATTTTAGATACTGCAACTAAAAGACAAGACAGTGTAGATATTGTTTATTATTTTGGTAAAGGAAATATCTTTACAGATTCAAATTCGGTTGCATCGCCTGCAGCAGCTGTGTTTTCTAACACCATAACAACTGAAAATCCATGGCCCGAATTAATAAATTGGTCTACTAGAAATAGCACTAAATTTAAAAACATCAGCGATTCTTTGACCCATGATTTAGTTGATGAGGTTCAAAATGATTCTATTTTACAAAAATATGCAGTCAATTTAACGGATACTAAAATCAATAAACTCAAAATCGGATCAATTATCGCTTTTGAAACGATAAAAGGTAAAAAAGGAATATTTGTAGTAG
>JBILIO010000221.1:0-2550 GCA_044349915.1 Sphingobacteriales bacterium
TTTACAGCAAGCTACCCGAATGGCGCTGCAACACTACCATACAATTTATCTATGTTTGGCGCCTTTCCGCATTCCCATAAATTGGCTACCAGTATGACCAATTTTGCCTATAAAGGGAAAGATACCATTCCATTAATCAGAATAAACAAATGGGATTTTAATTGGCAAGGATATTATTTTTATAGGAAATTGATTAAAGTACCGGTAGGGTATAAATTATTTTCAACACATACTTACGATAATACTTCGGCTAATCCTTATAATCCAAGCAGTCCGCCACAAAATGTTCTAGCAGGATTCAATACCAAAGACGAAATGTTATTTGATTCCTATCAGTTTTTAAATTACCAGCCAGGAGATGAAAATATCAATATCGATTCGATACTTTCTGCAGATCCCTTGGTTACAGGAATTGTTGCCAACAGCAATAATGCAGCTATTTTCAAAGCATTTACCTATCCTAATCCTTTTGAATTAACAACTACTGTATCTTATTATAATCCTATCCATTCGAATATTTATTTTAGTGTGTTTAATTTAGTGGGCGAAAAAGTGTTAGCAAAAACTTATTCCGATGTGGCAAAGGGCTATCAAGAAATTATTTGGGATGGAAAAAATAAAAATGGAGAGCCATTACCTAAGGGAACATACCTTTTCGAATTAAAATCTAGTGCAGGTAAATTTAATGGAAAAGTTATTTTAAATTAACAAATCCAAACTAGAGTAGATTTAACATTGATTTAATTCTTAGTAAATACCATTTATCTACTATTGAATTAAATGAAAGTTTCTCGTATTTTTCTCGTTATCTTTTTATCTGGCATTTTTTGGCTAGTGATTGCTCAGTTTTTTTTCTGTACGAGATTTCAATTTAAACAAGAAGCAAACGCATTTCAAGGAAAAAATATTTACAATCCTTATGCAAATATTAATGCTGCAAATTGGAAAAAATGTAATTTTCATGCGCATGCAAATGCTTGGAATGGACTTACCAATGGGAGTGGATCTGCGGCAGACATCCATCGCGTATATGATTCTTTACATTATAGTGTTCATTGTGTTTCTAATTACCACCAAATAGATACGGTTGAAGCTGCACAGCAAAATTATGTTTCGGCATACGAACATGGCTTCAATTTAATGAAAACACATCAATTGGTTTTAGGTGGTAAAGAGGTGGAATGGTTAGAATATTTATTTCCTCAAACAGCCAATAACAAACAAGATATCTTAAATTATTTATCACTCGATACCAATTCTTTGGTCATTTTAAATCATCCTGCATTGCACAATGGCTATAGCGACAATGAGTTAAGCCGTTTGACTAATTTTAATTGCATGGAAGTATTAAGCCCTTATGGTATTTCTGAAAAACAATGGGATATTGTATTGTCTGCTGGAAAGCCCGTGTTTGTTGTGGGTAACGACGACATGCATGATATTTATAATAAAGAAAATGTAGGCAGAATGGCTACCATCTTGAATTTAAAAAATACCAATCAAGCATCAGTTTTGTCGGCTTTAAAAAAGGGAGAAGGATATGGTATTGTTTTAGGTAAAACCCAAGATCCATTTCAATTACCCGAATTAAAGCGTTTATTATTAACAGAAAACACATTGGATTTGCAGTTAAGCGAAAAAGCTAAAAGCATTGATTTTATTGGACAAAATGGAAAATTGCTTGCAAGTTTTTCTGATTGTAAAAATGTACAATACAAATTAAATACGAGCGATTGTTATGCTAGGGCAAAAATTACATTTGAGAATGGTACACAAATTTATTTGAATCCAGTTTTTTATACTAATGCTACGAACTTTGCACAAGTGCAAAATCCGGTAAACTTTACCGAAACTATTATTTTTAAAGTAATTGGCACTTTACTTTATGCAGCATGGTTGCTATGGGCTTGGAGTTTCATCAATGGTGGCAAGTCTAGTAAATCGGGGCGTTACCAAATGCCAACCTTTCCAGATAGTACCTTTCCAGAGTTTAATTAGGTAAGCTTTAACGCTTACTTATCTTATTGCCACTTATCGGCCTTTGTAAGCTACATTTAAAGCGAATCATATCTGAGGCTCTTTTTTTCGAATGCTTTTGACTCACGCCACTATTTACGCGTTTTCGCCATAAGTTAAAGCTGCTGCGTTTAAGTTCTTTGCGCATTAAGGCAATTACGTCAGATTCGCTTAAGCCAAACTGAAACAAAATAGCTTCAAATGGCGTGCGGTCTTCCCAGGCCATTTCAATAATACGATCGAGGGATTTGCTATCTAACATCCTTTCATCAACAACATATTGAATTAATTGTTCAAATTAATTGTTCCAAAATATAGCACAAAAAAAAGGCGAGCTTAAAATAAGCTCGCCTTTTTAAAAAAAGTATAAAAATTAGTTTTCGTTTCTGCTTAATCCGTAGATTACTAAACCAAATCCAATTTTGTTAATCGCATCTGCAATGTTGTAAACAATATCCATTGCATGAGTAGCAGCTGCTGGGTCTGATACTAATACCATACCGAACAATCCACCTGGTGTTCCTAAAATGTATC
>JBILIO010000195.1:0-3051 GCA_044349915.1 Sphingobacteriales bacterium
AGCTATAGTTGCATCCTGACTGGTAGTCTTGGTATTTTTTATCGGGTAAATTGATGCGATAATAACCCCTGGGTTTGGGTGCGTAATCGTTTTGGCAAGCCGTAGCAGCAAAAATGAAAAATATAATATATAATATATAATATCTAGACATTACAATGATTTATTAATGGTCATCTTTACTCTTTTTACCCTTCGTCTATCTGCAGATTCTATAGTAAATGTAAAGTTATCAAAAACCACTTTTTCGTTGATAAATACAAACCGGCCGGCAATGGCTAACACCAAACCGCCAATAGTATCGGCTTCTACTCTTACTTCGTCGAATGTGTCGTCTGCAATGGCTAATACTTTACACAAATCGTTGATGGGTGTTTTTCCATCAAACACATAATTAAATTCATCTAATTTAGAATACCTTAATTCATCATCTGCTTCATCATATTCATCAGAAATATCGCCTACAATTTCTTCTAAAATGTCTTCTAAAGTAACCAATCCAGCTGTTCCGCCGTATTCGTCTACCACAATGGCTATGTGCGTATGCTTTGCCCTGAATTCTTTTAAGAGGTCGTCAATTTTTTTATTCTCTGGCACAAAGAACCCCGGTCTAATTAATTTTCTCCAATCAAAATTGTTTTGATCTCTGTAAATTAAAATATCTTTTATAAAAATAATGCCTTTAATGCTGTCTAAATTTTTTTCAAAAATTGGAATCCTAGAATAGCGTGTATCTTTTATTTTTTGAAAAACTTCTTCGAAATTCATGTCTATAGATAAGGCAACCATATCCATTCTGTTTCGCATAATTTGTTTCACAGAAATATTTCCAAAATTTGCAATGCCTTTTAAAATAACTTGTTCGTCTTCATTCTCTTCATTAATTAAATCTGAATCTAATAATTGATCGAATTCTTTTTCTGAAAATTGAAAGGGAGGTTTTACCGCTTTATTAATAGCCTTGGTTAGCAATAAAATCAATAGCACAAGGGGTTTAAGCAACCATTGAACAAATCGAATTAAACCCGTTATTTTTCTTACGAATAAAAAATGATGTTTTTGCGCATACACATTGGGCACATACATTACTGTCAATAATAAATAAATAGCAATGAAAATTAATTTAAGTAAAATTCCTAAGAACAGATATTGCGGGAAAAATACAATACGATCGAGCAGCGTAACCGCAATGGCAACAATGGCGACTAATAAAATAGTTTGTGCAATAACAATTGCTGCTTTTAAAGTAGCCGGTTTGTCTAGTAGTGCAAGTATTTTTTTGTCTTGCGTTTCTTCCGATTTTTTTAATTGAAAAATATTGCTTTCGCTGATATTGTTAAATGCCGTATTTGCTGCATTCATTAATCCCAATAAAAAAGTAAAGATGATAATAGCCAATAGGTAAAAAAATAATTGGCCGGGTTCCAAATATGGAACCTGACCAATTACACTGATTAAACTCGGATAAGGATCTGCGTTTGTTTCCAAAATTGATTGATTTGTGAACATTAAAATGGCAAACCATCACCTATTTCATCTGTAGCAGCGGGTGCGCTAACAGCTTGATTAATAGGATTTGAATTAGCACCGTCCTCTTTCTTGCCAAGCATGGTAAAGCTATCACCAACAACTTCTGTTGTATAACGCTTGATACCTTCTTTGTCATCCCAAGAACGGGTTCTTATTTTCCCCTCCACATAAATCTGTTTTCCTTTTTTCAAGTACTTTTCCGCTACCTCTGCCAATCCCCTCCACAATACAATGTTGTGCCACTCGGTCTGCTCGGATTTTTCTCCGGCTTTATTAGTGTACGTTTCGGTTGTTGCCAGAGAAAACGAAGCTACAGTTACACCATTTTCTAAATGTCTAACTTCTGGGTCCTTGCCCAAATGTCCAACTAAAATTACTTTGTTTACTCCTGACATATTATATAATTTAAATACAAAATAAAGTTAAGTATTTTTTTGAAAGTACTGTTCAATTAATCTTGGGATTGGATAAATCTTTAATTCGTCATCCTTAATATATTGATAGAATGCTTGATTTTTATGCCATTCGGGGCTAACATTGATTTTCCAAAATTTGGCATAAATATGCTGATGTGTTAAAACATGTTTAAATTTTGTGGAAATATGTTGAATCGTAATTGTTGCATCTGCAAAAATATTTTGCCATTCGGCGTTTTGCATCATTTCATTTTCGGGTAATTCCGATACTGTTTCTATTAAAGGCATTTCATATAAATGTTGCCAAATATCTTTTCCTATTCTACGATTGATATACAATCCGCCTTCGTGTTCGATATGCAAATAATGAAAATAGCGTGCTCTGATTTTTAATTTATTGTTTTTAACAGGCAATTGATCGATGTTTTGCTTTTCATAGGCCGAACACATTTGTTGAAAAGGGCATGTTTCGCAAATGGGCTTTGGCTTACATTGCATGGCACCAAATTCCATAATGGCCTGGTTAAATAAGGCTGGATTTTTTGGATCAATTAATTGATTAGCCAAAACCGTAAATTCCTTCTTACCAGCCCCTGTATTGATGGGCGTAGCAATATTAAACAATCTAGCAAGCACCCTAAAAACATTGCCGTCTACAACCGCTTTGGCCTCTCCAAAAGCAAAAGAAGCAATAGCTGCAGCTGTATATTCTCCAACGCCTTTTAATTGTATTAATGTTTCATAATTATTTGGAAATTGGCCTTTATGCTTAGCAAGTACTTCTTTTGCAGCAAAATGAAGGTTTCTGGCCCTAGAATAATAGCCTAAACCTTGCCAAGATCGCAATACTTGCGCTTCTGGTGCATTGGCTAAATCAAAAACGGTAGGATAGGTTTCTATAAAATGCAGATAATAAGGTGTGCCCTGCTCTACCCTGGTTTGTTGGAGTATTATCTCCGAAAGCCATATTTTATAAGGGTCTTGCGTATTTCTCCAAGGCAAGTCGCGCTTGTTTTGATGATACCACGCAATGAGTTGATGAGCTATTTCCTTCATTATTGCTCAAAAATACAATCTCGACAAGCATTTGACTAATTAAATAGCTTAG
>JBILIO010000034.1:0-11406 GCA_044349915.1 Sphingobacteriales bacterium
TCAATGCATAAAACGGACGCTTGAGTTGTTGCGAAATAATATGCGCTAAAGTTGTTTTTCCTACACCGGGTGGCCCCCAAAATATCATAGAGGGAATTGTGCCAGATTCAATAGCATTGCGCAATACAGCCCCCTTTCCAACCAAATGGGATTGCCCAATATAGTGGTCTAAATTACTAGGCCTTAATCGTTCTGCTAAAGGTATCGACATTATTGTTTTCTATAGATAGAAAATATGGTTGGTCTTTTGTGTAATTCTGGTTTGTTTTTTTTCCAGTATTCTACTTTCGCTGTTTTAATCATTTCATTGGCATCGGTAATATCTGTTGCAATCGATAAGTAGGTATCGGGCTTACAACTTTTTAAAACTTCTTCTAATAATTGATTATTTCGAAAGGGCGTTTCCATAAACAATTGTGTGTGATTGTTTCTTTCTGCTAAGCGCTCTAAGTCTTGAATTTTTTTACTTCGCGCCATTTTATCAATGGGCAAATAACCATTGAAAGTAAATTGTTGCCCATTAAAACCAGAGGCCATCATAGCTAATAAAATAGAAGATGGACCAACAAGTGGCACCACTTTAATTCCTTTGCGATGCGCCTCTGCAATAAGCTCTGCGCCTGGATCTGCTATACCTGGGCATCCTGCTTCTGTTAATATGCCTACCGATATACCAGCACTTAAATCTTTAAAATAATCTGCTAAAGGTTCTTGTTCTTTTTTATTGTAAACCAAAACACTTAATTGGTTTTGGGGGATGGTAATTTTAGCTGCTTTTAAAAATGCCCTTGCCGATTTTTCGTTTTCTACAATAAAATGTTGAAGCGAATGTATGATCGAAATAGTATGCGGTGCTAAAACAGCAATAGGATCTGTTTCTTCCGAAAGGTAAACAGGGATAAGGTAAAGCGTTCCATTCATATTTTATTTAATTAACTTAGTTCGGCAATCGCCTTTTTCAATCTTTCAAAAGAAGCTAAAATAGTTGCTTCGTTTGCCGCGCCAACCGATAACCTAAACCATTCAGAATGTTTGGTTAAACCAAATGCCGAAAAGGGCACCATGGCTAATTGCGCATGACTTAATATATAGGAAGTAATATCCATGCTATTCTCCAAAACCTTACCATCGGGGGTTTTCATGCCTTGTATGTCTACTTTTACGGTTAAATAAATAGCGCCCATTGGTTCGATAGAATCTACTGGAATACCTTCGCTTTTTAAATTTTGAAAACCAGTATGCAAAGCATCTAAACTACTTTTAATTTGTGATTTAAATGGGATCATGAAATTTTCAATGGCTTCGTTATTTTTTAAAAATGCAGCAGTTGCAATTTGTTCTGCTTTAGGTGCCCATGCGCCCACATGCCCAAGTATCGCTTTCATTTTATCTATTACCGCTTGTGGTCCGAAAGCCCAGCCTACTCTTACGCCTGTGGCAGCAAACGATTTTGAAATACCATCAATATAAATAGTATAATTTCTTAATTCGGGTCTTAAATGTATTGGATCGTAGTGCTTGTGATCACCAAATGTTAAGGTCCAATATACTTGGTCGTACATTAAGTACAATGGTTTTTCGTCGGCTGTTCTGCTGGCATTTTCTGCAAGTACTAAATCACATATTTCTGCCAAATCTTTTTGCGTAAACATGGTGCCTGTTGGATTCAACGGACTACATAAAGAGAGTAGCGTTGCACCTTTTAGGTGAGGTGCAATATCTGAAGCAGTCGGCATAAAATTATTTTCAGCAGCTGTTGCTACCATTACCGGAACAGCTCCTGTTAAATGACAATAATGATTATTGTTCCAAGAAGGAATTGGAAATACAACTTTATCTCCTGGATCTAATAAAGCTAAATAAGTAGCATAAATTAAAGGCCTAGATCCGCCGGCAACTAAAATTTCGTCTGTCGAATAAGTTAAATTCCCTTTGTTTAATAAAAAATCAGCAATAGATTTTCGCAAAGACATTTCGCCATTAGCAGGAGGATAATTCGTGTTATTTTTAAGATAAGCATCTGTAATGCCTTCTTGTAATTCTTTAGGAATAGGATAATGGTTGGGATCAAAATCGCCAATGGTAAGGTTACAAATTTGTGCACCATTTCTAATGAGCTCATTCACTTCGTTTCCAATTTTGATAATTTCGGAGCCAATTAAATTGGCAGCCATATTTGATACTTTCATTCCCTTAAAATTTGCCCTAAAGATAGGAAATTCCATCGTTTTAGGCTTTAAGATTTCTCCACGCGATTTTGCACAAACTAGCTCGGCAATAAAGAAATTAACATATCCACATTATTTTAGGGAAATATCTGTGCTAAAGCATTGTAGTTTAGAAATTTTAGGCTATCTTTGCCCTCCCCCAACGAATGAGGGAAAGTTAAAACAATATAAATCAATTAGTTAAAGACAAAATGAATACGTTAAGTTACAAAACTGTCTCTGCTAACAGCAAAACTGTTACGAAAGATTGGGTCCTAATCGACGCCAATGCAGAGATTTTGGGGCGCCTAAGCTCTAGGATAGCTTTTATCTTAAGAGGCAAACACAAGGCTAATTTTACCCCACACGTAGACTGCGGTGACAATGTAATTGTTATCAATGCAGACAAAGTAAGGTTTACGGGCAACAAATTCGAAGAGAAAGAGTATGTTTCGTATACAGGCTATCCAGGTGGACAGAAATTTATCTCTCCTAAGGATTTAATGGCAAAACACCCTACTCGTGTGGTTGAAAAAGCAATACGCGGAATGCTTCCTAAAAATAAATTAGGAAACAAAGTGTTTAAAAATTTACATGTGTACGCGGGTGCTGAGCATCCTCATGCTGCACAAACTCCTAAAACCATTAAATTTTAAAAGAGATGACGACCACTAACACTTCGGGTAGAAGAAAAACAGCCGTAGCCCGCATCTATTTAGTAGAAGGAAACGGAGACATTATCGTAAATGGTAAAGATTACAAAGCGTATTTTCCAACGCTTCCGCTTCAATTTATTGTAAACCAATCATTACAAGTTACAGATTTACTAGGTAAATTTGATATCAGTGTAAACGTAATGGGCGGTGGTATTACAGGACAAGCAGAAGCTGTGCGTTTAGCAATCGCTAAAGCAATTGTAGAAAGAGATCCAGAAAAGAAACCTGCATTAAAAGCGAAAAGTTTAATGACACGTGATAGCCGTATGGTGGAGCGTAAGAAACCAGGTCGCAAGAAAGCAAGAAAAAGATTTCAATTTAGTAAACGTTAATTTTTGGAGGACACTATACAATGGCACGCACTACATATCAAGACTTATTAGACGCGGGTGTTCATTTTGGACACTTAACGCGCAAATGGAATCCAAAAATGTCTCCATATATTTTCATGGAGAAAAATGGTATTCACATTATCGATTTGAACAAAACTTTAGTTAAAGTAGAAGAAGCTGCTTCAGCTATTAAACAAATCGTAAAATCAGGAAGAAAAGTTTTATTCGTTGCGACGAAAAAACAAGCTAAGGACATCGTTGCTGAACACGCAAGATCAGTAAATATGCCATTCGTAACCGAGCGCTGGTTAGGTGGTATGTTAACAAACTTTGCAACTGTTCGTAAATCTATTAAAAAGATGACGAACATCGACAAGTTCACTAAAGACGGTACTTACGACATTCTTTCTAAGAAAGAAAAATTAATGATCTCTCGTGATCGTATCAAATTAGAAAGAGTATTGGGTGGTATTTCTGATTTAAATCGTTTACCTGCTGCGTTATTCTTAATTGATGTTAAGAAAGAACACATTGCAGTAAGCGAGGCAATCAAATTAAACATTCCAACTTTTGCGATGGTTGATACCAACTCAGATCCAGGAAATATTGATTTCGTTATTCCAGCAAACGATGACGCAACTAAATCTATCTCTTTAATTACAGGTATTATTACCAAAGCAATTGAAGAAGGTTTAGAAGAGCGTAAGCGTGAGCGTGATGAAGATGCTGAAAAAGAAGGTGCAGCAGCAAAAGCAGCAGCAGAAAAAGAAACAGCAGAGAAACCAGTAAGAAAAAGAAAAACAGAATCAGCTGCTATTACAACTGAATCTACTACTGAGCAATCAGCAGAATAATTAAATAGGTTAAAAGGAGAAATGTTTTAGGGAGTAATTCCTTTGTACACTCAACTTTTAACCTTTTTTTATGAATTAAATTAAATTAAAAAGATATGTCTATAACAATTAGCGCAGCTGATGTAAACAAATTAAGATTACAAACAGGTGCAGGAATGATGGATTGCAAAAAAGCTTTAACAGAATCTAATGGTGATTTTGAAGCAGCAGTTGATTACTTAAGAAAAAAAGGTGCTAAAGTTGCAGCAAGTCGTCAAGACCGCGATGCTGCCGAAGGTGCTGTAATTGCAAAAACTACTGCAGATGGTAAAAGAGGTGTTGTTATTGAATTAAATTGCGAAACAGATTTCGTAGCTAAAAATTCAAACTTCGTTGATTTTGCAAATGCAATTGCAGACTTAGCGATTACAAACAATCCAGCTACTTTAGCAGATTTATTAGCTTTATCTTTAAATGGTGTTGTTTTAGCAGATGCTATTATTGATCAAACTGGAAAAATCGGCGAAAAAATCGGTGTATCTAAATATGAAGTAATGACTGCCGAAAAAGTAGTTGCTTATATTCATGCTGGAAATAAGTTAGGCGTATTAGTTTCTATGAATTCTGATGCGGCTGGTAAAGCAGATGCAGCTGGTAAAGATGTTGCGATGCAAATTGCAGCAATGAATCCAGTAGCAGTTGATAAAGACGGAGTAGATGCTGCAACAATTGAAAGAGAAATTGAAATTGCAAAAGATCAAATTCGTGCAGAAGGTAAACCGGAAGAAATGGTAGAAAAAATTGCCATGGGTAAATTGAATAAATTTTATAAAGATTCTACATTGTTAAACCAAGAATTTGTGAAAGACAGTTCTAAATCGGTTGCACAAATGTTAAACGATATCGAAAAGGGCCTCACCGTTAGCGCATTTAAGCGTGTGGTGCTAGGAGCCTAAATTATTATCCCCCCGTTATTCAACGGGGGGATTTTTTTTGCGCTTTTTTTAACATTCTATTCAATTCAGTCTTATCTTTGGTAAACCTAAACACCTAACCCTAACATGAAATACAACAGAATTCTTTTAAAACTAAGTGGTGAATCTTTAATGGGTTCGAAACAATATGGTATTGATACCGCAATGGTTCATCAATATGCAGTTGATATTAAAGAAGTGGTAGAAAGTGGTATTGAAGTGGCAATTGTAATTGGTGGTGGAAATATTCACAGGGGTTTAGATGCTGAAAAAGGCGGAATGGATCGCGTGCAAGCCGACTATATGGGAATGCTTGCAACGGTAATTAATAGCATGGCCTTGCAAGATGCTTTAGAAAAAGTGGGCGTAAAAACCAGGTTATTATCAGCCATTAAAATGGAACAAATTTGCGAACCATTTATTCGCAGAAGAGCCATCAGACATTTAGAAAAAGGCAGGGTAGTGATTTTTGGTGCGGGCACCGGAAACCCTTATTTTACAACAGATACAGCGGCTTCTTTAAGAGCAATTGAAATCGAAGCAGATGTAGTTTTAAAAGGAACGCGTGTAGATGGAATTTATACAGCCGATCCAGAAAAAGATGCCACTGCAGTTAAATTTGAAAAAATAACTTTCACAGAAGTTTACGATAAAGGATTAAATGTAATGGATATGACCGCATTTACTTTATGTCAAGAAAATAATTTACCCATTATTGTATTCGATATGAATACCCGAGGAAACTTTAAAAAATTAATGGAAGGCGAAGTAATTGGAACTTTAGTACACGCATAAAAAATAGTATTATGGACGATAGATTAAAAATATTAATTGAAGAAGCGAAAGACACCATGTCTAAAGCGGTTGATCATGTTGAATCAGAACTAACAAAAATTAGAGCAGGAAAAGCAAACCCTCAAATGCTAGACAGTGTTCATGTAGACTATTACGGAACACCTACGCCCATTGCTCAGGTAGCCAATGTAAATACCCCAGACGCCAGAACCATTGTGGTACAGCCATGGGAGAAAAATTTAATTACTGCTATAGAAAAAGCAATTACCGATGCCAACTTAGGATTGAATCCACAAAACGATGGTATTGTTATCAGGTTAAGCATTCCGCCACTAACCGAAGAAAGAAGAAAAGATTTAGTAAAGCGTGTTAAAGCAGAAGGCGAAGCCGGAAAAGTTGCCATCAGAAATATTCGTAAGGATGTGAATGAGAAAATTAAAAAGCAACAAAAAGAAGGTGTAGCAGAAGACGACGCAAAAACAGCCGAAGCAGAAGTACAAAAAGTAACCGATTCTTATATTGTCAAAGTGGATAAACACATTGAAGTAAAAGAAAAGGATATCATGACTGTTTAATGGAACTCCATTTAGGTTTTTCTCCATGCCCGAATGACACTTTTATTTTCGATGCCATGTTGCATGGAAAAATAGATACCGAAGGCATCACTTTTATTCCTGTAATAGAAGACGTGGAAACCCTTAACCAGAAAGCATTACAGCAAGAATTAGCCATTACAAAATTAAGTTACCACGCCTTTGCTCATCTAGTAGATAAATATATTTTACTAGATGCAGGAAGCGCTTTGGGCTTTGGTGTTGGTCCGCTTTTAATTTCTAAAAATAAAATCGAAAACATCGAAGATAAAATTGCCAATCTAAAAATTGGTATACCTGGTAAATTAACAACAGCTAATTTTTTATTGAACATTGCATTTCCTCAAGCACAACAAAAAGTGGAAATGGTTTTTTCTGAAATAGAAAATGCCTTAATCAACGAAGAAATAGATTTGGGTTTAATTATTCATGAAAACCGATTTACTTACGCAGCAAAAGGCTTGCATAAAGTAATTGATTTAGGCAGTTTTTGGGAACAAAAAACTGGTAGTGCCATTCCATTGGGGGGCATTGTAATGTCCAGAAAATACGACAAACAGACCCTCGATAAAGTGAACCGTATTATGGCCAGAAGCGTTGAATTTGCTATGAAAAACCCATTATCTTCTGCCGCATTTGTAAAACAACATGCCCAAGAAATGGAAGAATCGGTGATGGTAAAACATATACAACTTTATGTCAATAAATATTCCTTAAATTTGGGAGTAGAAGGAAGAAAAGCAGTGAGTACATTGTTAGATAGCGCAGTTGCGCAAGGGCTAATTCTTCCATTAACACATCCTATATTTATAGACTAATGATCATCGTTACAGGTGCTGCAGGTTTTATCGGAAGTTGTTTAGTTCAAAAACTAAACGAAGAAGGCTATACCGATCTAATTTTAGTAGATGATTTTACAAAAGTTGAAAAGGAACCAAACTTAATCAACAAAAAATTTACACAAAAAATTGATCGGGCTATTTTCTCTCATTGGCTCGAGGAAAATCATCGATTAGTACAATTTATTTTTCATATTGGCGCAAGAACAGATACCACCGAATTTGATAAAACCATTTTATGGCAACTCAATACGGATTATACCAAAATGCTCTGGAACGCCTGTGTAAACTATGGTTTACCCTTTGTGTACGCTTCTTCTGCGGCTACTTATGGCTTAGGAGAATTTGGTTACGACGATAACGAAACTAATATAAATCAATTACTGCCACTCAACCCATATGGCGAATCAAAAAATGAATTTGATAAATGGGCCTTAGCGCAAAATCAACAACCGTATTTTTGGGCAGGCCTTAAATTTTTTAATGTTTATGGACCAAACGAATACCATAAAGCAAGAATGGCTTCAGTCGTTTTTCATGCTTACCAACAAATAAAAAACACGGGTAGTTTAAACTTATTTAAATCTCATCATCCAGATTTTAAAGATGGTGAACAAATGAGAGATTTTGTATACGTGAAAGATGTGGTAAATGTGCTGTATTTCTTTTTACATCACCGCAAAAATGCAGGCATTTATAATTTAGGATCTGGCAAAGCCAGAACCTTCAAAGACCTCGCTGCTGCTACGTTTCAAGCCATGGATATAGCGCCACAAATTAATTTTATAGACACACCCGCAGATATCAGAGATAAATACCAATACTTTACAGAAGCTAAAATGCAGAAATTACAAGCGATTGGTTATGATATTCCTTTTCACACTATTGAACAGGGTGTTGCAGACTATGTAAATAATTATTTAGCAAAAAATAATTATTTATAAAACGATCTCTTCTTCTTTACTATTATAAAAATGAAATTCTAAATAATGATGGCCGCTTAGCCCTTTTATTTTTATCCATTTTTTATATTTCATAAACCATTTTAATCGTTGAGAAATAAATCCTTTTTTCAAATAGGCTTCTATAAATGGATGAACTGTTAAAGAGATTCCTTTTTCGTTCTGTTCGTTTAAAATAAAATTAAGGTTATTTTCTATTTCGTCTAGCAAAACAATACTTGCTCTAATTTCGCCGCTACCACTGCAACTTGGGCACTTTTCTACCGTAACGATATTCATTTCTGGACGAACACGTTGACGCGTAACTTGTACTAAGCCAAATTTGCTTGGAGGTAAAATAGTATGTTTAGCACGATCTTCGTTCATCAATTCTTTTAAATGATCGAACAAGACTTTTTTATTGCTGGCTTTATGCATGTCGATAAAGTCGATCACAATAATGCCACCCATATCGCGCAGGCGTAATTGGCGCGCTATTTCTTTAGCCGCTTCCATATTTACTTGCAAAGCATTTTCTTCTTGATTAACTTCAGCAGTATTTCTATTGCCACTGTTTACATCAATTACATGCAATGCTTCAGTATGCTCAATAATTAAATAAGCACCACCCGGAAGGTTGACGGTTTTACCAAATAAATTCTTTATTTGTCTATCGATTCCAAAATGATCAAACATGGGCTCTTTGCCACGGTAATGTTTAACGATTTTATCTTGTTCGGGCGCTATTTGATGGATATAGGTTTTTACTTCTTCAAAAATAGTCGCATCATTGATGTGTACATTATTGAAAGAGGCATTGAGCATATCTCTTAAAACGGTCGAGGTTTTATCAATTTCTCCTAACATTCTTTTAGCAGGTTCTGTCGAAACAATTTTACTGCTAACCGTATTCCATCTTTCTACTAATTCTTTGAGGTCGTTGTGCAGTTCTGCTACTCCTTTATTTTCCGAAACGGTTCTAATAATTACCCCAAAGTTTTTTGGCTTTACACTTTCGATGATTTTTTTCAATCGATTTCTTTCGCCTGCACTTTTGATTTTTTTAGAAACAGAAATTACATCGCTAAAGGGTACTAAAACCACATAACGGCCAGCAAGCGAAATTTCCGCACTGAGTCTAGGACCCTTAGATGATATGGGTTCTTTGGCAATTTGAACAGGAATAAGCAGATTCTTACCTAGTATTTCGGTAATTTTTCCACTTTTATTAATATCAACTTCTAATGGAAAGTCGGAGATACTAATTTTTTCGTTTTTAGGAGCCGTTCGAACGCGTTTGGTATACTTTAATAACGTTTGTACTTGAGATCCTAAATCGAGGTAATGTAAGAACGCATCTTTTTCGTACCCTACATCTACAAATGCAGCATTCAAACCTGGCATAATCTTTTTGATTCGCCCTAAATAAATATCACCAACAGAGAAACTATTATTTGTTTTTTCTTGATGAAGTTCAATTAGTTGTTTGTCCTGCAACAATGCCAATACTACCCCATCTGGCGTAGCATTAATTACTAATTCTTTATTCAATGTAAATTTCTTTAATCACACACCGGTGTATTGAAATCAGCAAATAAAAAAATGGAGAAAACCTATAAAAACAAGTCTTGCACGATAGCTATTCGCATATCGTGCAAGAAATTTTATAAGGTTAAGCTGTGCAGATTAGAAGATTACTTCTTCTTATGTCTGTTTTTTCTTAAACGCTTTTTGCGTTTATGAGTAGCCATCTTATGTCTTTTTCTTTTCTTACCGCTTGGCATAATTCCCAGTGTTAAAGTGAAACAATTATTTTTTTAAATTCTTTATATAATTATCAATGTTGACTAATATGTCTTTATCGATAATGTAAGCTTTTGCTTTTTTCAAAGCAGCAATGGCTGCTTCATTATTTCCAGTTTGTTCGTATGCATCGGCCAGCATGCCATATATTTCTGCATTAGGTTTCAGTTTTGCAACCGTTTCGAAACGCTTAATTGCCTTGTCAAATTGACCCGACTTCATGGAGAACAAACCTAAGTTTAAATTCGCATTTAAATTCAAAGAATCTACTTTTACTACGGCGAGTAATAATTGAATTCCTTGCATTGGATTTTGGCCTGCATCTACAATACAACTGCCTAAACCCGATTTAGCATCTAAATTATTCGGATCTTTTTCTAGTGCAGACTGAAAGCAAGTAGTTGCTTTTTCAATCAATGTTGGCATTAAACTAGAGTCCGAAGTATTTTTGTATGCTTTTCGAAATGCTTCTGCTGCTAAAATATATTCATTAGCATCGTCTGCAGATCCGCTTAAGTAGTATAATGCAGCAACCGTAAATTGGTTGTTATTGGCATACACTTCTGCAAGCTCTTTTATTTTTAATTCTTTTTCGTTTCCAGATAAATCGCTCAGCTCTTTTTCTAGTTGAAGAATCATTTTGTTTGTATTGTCGGCAAAACCTTTTTTAGCAGTAGCTATTTCTGTATCCATGCTAATGTCTGCAGTAGCGCTTTTATTTTCGGCAGCACCTGCTCTCATTCCATTGCCAGTGCCTGGCGGTTTTAAATCAAGTGTTAATAAGGCTGTCATTATAATAATGATTGCCAGTAAAATTAACCATTGCGTTTTTTTAATGGATTGCATGAATTATTATTTCGCTAATGATGCTTTGCTTTTAGTAGAGTTTTTTACTTTTTCTACGAAAGTTTTTGCTGGTTTAAAACTTGGCACAAAGTGCTCAGGAATTATAATTGCAGTGTTTTTTGAAATGTTACGAGCTGTTTTCTTAGCTCTTTTTTTAACAATAAATGAACCAAAACCTCTTACATAAACATTCTCGCCTTCTTGTAAAGAACCTTTGATTACTTTGAAAAATGATTCTACCGTTTCTTGTACATCAACTTTTTCAATTCCTGTTTTCGCCGCAATTTCAGCAATAATTTCAGCTTTTGTCATCTTTTATATTTTTTTAATAAATTAAACTTACGTTTTTTAAAGGGATGCAATTATAGGGCTTTTCATTGATAATCAGAAATAAAAAACAGAAAAACTGCTTTTATTTGTGAATTCTTTAAAATTAAATGATTGATACTGTTTTAGTTAAAAAAAGAACCGAATTCTAAGCTATTTAATTAGTCAAATGCTTGTCGAGATTGTATTTTTGAGCAATA
>JBILIO010000035.1:0-11379 GCA_044349915.1 Sphingobacteriales bacterium
TTGATTTGTTCCAAACACATCTTTGATGTCTGCTTCGTAAATGGTACCCTTAGTTGCTTCTGTTGTCAAAGCTTTTATTGCTTCTTTCATCTTAGCATCTTTTTCTGTTTCGCTTGCATCTTTTGTCGCCAATAAAATTTTAGCCGTAACATCTTCCATTCTTACTAAGAATGAAGCCACAATTGCAGGTGCTTTTAATTCTTCGTCTTTAGATTTAGCCCAAAAACCATCTGTTAAATAATCGTGTTCTACAGAACTATTGTATTGAATACTTGAATAACCACAGTGGTGATTCGTTAACATTAATCCTTCTTTCGAAATCATTTCGCCAGTACAAAAGCCCATCGAAACAATGGCATCTTTTAAACTGGAGTTGTTTACATTATAAATATCATCGGCTGATAATTTAAAACCGATTTTTTTCATCTCATCGTAATTCTTGTTGATGAGCATGGGCAACCACATACCTTCGTCGGGCGTGGTATTAGCCTTCGTTCCAAATGCCACAAACACTAAAGAAAGGGCAAGTACTACACTTTTAATTCTTTTCATAAAATAGCTTAAATATTAGGATACGAAACTAGGAAAAATACCAACATTCTGAAAGCTTCGTTGTAAAGGAATTAATACTATTTTTGAATTGTAAAGTAAAAATCCAAAATGAAGCGTATTTTTTTATTAAACCTACTATTAATCAGCAGTTTGACTCTTTTCTCTCAAGAAAATAACCTTGTAGCCGCTGAAAAAATTCAAGAAATTACTGTTTTTAGAAACCTCGCGGAGATCAAAAGCAAGGTTACAACGAACCTTTTTTCGGGTTTAAATACCCTTATCATCGATAATTTACCAAAATCTATTCTAAAAAATAGTATTCAAGTAAGTGCCGATGCCGGTATTCGAATTGTCCAAATAAGCCCTATTTCGGACTATAAAAGAACTGCGCTTCAAACACAAGATGGTTTAAAAATGATAGACTCGATTGCTAATTACCAAGACCAATTGAGCACTTTAAACATTAAAAAGTACACGCTAGAACAAGAATTAGAAATTTTATTAGCCAATAAAAACTTAACCAGTAAAACAGATCTTGCAGGTGAAATGGAAGATCTTTCCGCAATTTATAAATCAAGAATTCCCGTTATTAAAGAAGAAATTTATCGCTTAAATAAAAAAATTAAAGCGGTTTCAAATACCATTAATCAATTAGAAAAAACATTGGCAAATATGTCTAATACCAATGATTATTGTTCTTTAAAAATTAGTTTAATGGCAAATGAAAATGGTAACAAAAACTTAAGCCTCCGTTATTTAGTAAATGACGCGGGCTGGAATCCTATTTATGATTTAAGAGTAGCGAATATTACTTCGCCCATTTTAATACAACAAAAAGCAAGTATGTTTCAAAATACGGGCATCGATTGGGAGCAAGTAAAAATTACATTATCTACCGGAAATCCAATAGATAATGGTGTTTTACCGAATTTATATCCATTGTACAGCGATATTTTTACTTATCAAAAAACAATAAGTTTAGATATGATGGAAAAAGGGAGTACTCCTCAATTGGCTATGGCTGCTAACGTAATAGAGAATGAAAATCAATTAGCCAACAGTTATAAAATAAATGCATTAACCTCGATTGCCTCTTCACAAGAAAATAAAGTCATCGAAATAAAAACTGATACGATTGCTGCTTTATATCAATACATGGCTGTTCCAAAACTAGCTCCTCATGCCTATCTAATTAGCCGCATTCCAAATTGGAATAATTTAAATTTACTTTCGGGTAATGCCAGTGTTTATTTTGAGGATGCTTACGTTGGAGAAACATTTTTAAATACCATGCAATTTGATGACACACTTCAAGTTTCTTTAGGGAAAGACCAAAATATTTTTATTGAAAGAATAAAGGTTAAAGAATTTAATACACACAAATTATTATCGGGCTACCAAACAGCCAGTTTAAACTTCAACATTAAAATATTAAACAATAAACAAAAGCCTATCGATATAATCATCGAAGACCAAGCGCCCATTAGTAAAAATAAATCTATTGAGGTTAAGCTTAATTCTTTAGATGGTAAATATGATATAGAAACAGGTAAGTTAACTTGGAAACTAAAATTGAATCCAAGCGAGCAAAAAGTATTTAGCTTTGGATATGAGCTTAAATACCCAAAAAACAAAATGATTTCTGGCTTAGAATAATTCTAAAAGCATGATCATTTTATCATCTAAATCGCTATTTTTGTTCATTCATTTAAAGTAAAAAAGAACCATATGAATTATGATGTAATTGTTATAGGAAGCGGCCCGGGTGGTTATGTAACTGCCATTAGAGCTTCGCAATTAGGCTTAAAAACAGCCATAGTGGAGAAAGAAAATTTAGGCGGCGTTTGCTTAAATTGGGGTTGTATTCCTACTAAAGCTTTAATTAAAAGTGCACAAGTATTTGAATATATTAATCATGCAAATGATTACGGAATTAATGTAAATGGTGCATCTGCCGATTTTTCTGCAGTGATCAAAAGAAGTAGAGATGTGGCCGATGGCATGAGCAAAGGCATTCAGTTTTTAATGAAAAAAAATAAAATTGATGTGATTGATGGTGCCGGTGTGATCAAAAAAGGTGGCATGGTAGAAGTGACTGCAGCAGATGGTAAAAAAACAACCTATACTGCTAAACATACTATTTTAGCTACGGGATCTAGATCAAGAGAATTACCAAATTTAAAACAAGATGGTAAAAAAGTGATTGGCTACCGTCAAGCAATGACTTTAGCTAAACAACCTAAATCTATGGTTATTGTTGGTTCTGGAGCCATTGGTTGTGAATTTGCATATGTATATAATGCAATGGGAACAAAAGTAACCATTGTAGAATTTTTAGAAAATATTGTGCCTTTAGAAGATGAAGACGTTTCTAAAAACTTAGCTCGTTCTTTCAAAAAATCTGGCATCAACATCATGACTGGTTCTGCAGTAGAATCGGTAGATAGCAGTGCAGATTTATGCAAGGTTTCTATTAAAACTGCGAAGGGAATCGAAATTATTGAAGCAGAAGTGGTGTTATCTGCAGTGGGCATTACCGCTAATATCGAAAACATTGGTTTAGAAGAATGTGGTGTAAAAACAGATAAAGGAAAAGTTTTAGTAGATGAGTTTTACAGAACCAACATTCCTGGTATTTATGCTATTGGCGATATTGTACCAGGCCAAGCCTTAGCACACGTAGCTTCTGCAGAAGGAATCATTTGTGTAGAAAAAATTGCAGGTAAAAAAGTAGAAGCATTAAATTATAATAACATACCGGGTTGTACTTATTGTAACCCAGAAGTAGCTTCTGTTGGAATGACAGAGAAAGCCGCTAAAGCTGCAGGTTACGAAGTAAAGGTTGGAAAGTTTCCATTCTCTGCATCTGGTAAAGCAAGTGCATCTGGTAGTAAAGATGGTTTTGTGAAATTAGTTTTCGATGCTAAATATGGCGAACTTTTAGGATGTCATATGATTGGTAGCAATGTAACCGAGATGATTGCAGAAGCAGTTGTTGCTAGAAAATTAGAAATAACTGGTCACGAATTAATTAAAACAGTTCATCCACACCCTACCATGTCTGAAGCGATTATGGAAGCGGCTGCAGATGCCTACGGTGAAGTAATTCACATGTAATAAAAAATGATAACAAGAGCGCCATTAATTTTTTTAATGGCGCTTTTTTGTTTAAGTGATATATCTTATCTTCCACCATCATTAACATTAAGGCCATGAGAATACAAACAATAGATACCGGATTTTTTAAATTAGATGGTGGCGCCATGTTTGGTGTTGTTCCAAAATCGATGTGGCAAAACATCAATCCACCCGACGAAAACAATATGTGTACTTGGGCTATGCGTTGTTTATTAGTGGAAGATGGTAATCGCTTAATTTTAATTGATAATGGCATTGGCAATAAACAAGAAGCCAAATTTTTCAACCATTATTTTTTACATGGCGATGCCAGTTTAAAAAAATCATTGCATGCAGCAGGTGTAGATTTTTCTGATATTACCGATGTGCTTTTAACCCATTTACATTTTGACCACTGTGGTGGAAGTATTAATAAAGACGCCGATGGAAAACTAAGCACGGCTTTTCCAAATGCAACCTACTGGAGTCATGCAGACCATTGGAAATGGGCCACCGAACCCAATCCCCGAGAAAAAGCTTCTTTTCTAAAAGAAAATATTCTCCCAATACAAGAAAGTGGACAATTACAATTTGTGGCAGATCATGGCCAATTTTCAAATAATATTAACATCCGTTTTAGCTCTGGACATACCGATCACATGATGTTGCCCATCATTAATTATAAAGATGAAAAAATTGCATTTTGTGCAGATTTGATACCTTCGAGTGGTCATTTGGGTTTGGCTTATGTAATGGCCTACGATACTCGACCCTTACTTTCGATGTCTGAAAAAGCAGATTTTTTGTCAACTGCCATACAAGAAAATTGGACCTTATTTTTTGAGCACGATCCAAAAGTAGAATGTGCAAAAATAATTGCTGGCGAAAAAGGGGTAAAAATAGCTTCTACTCACCTACTTGCAGATTTAACTTAATTTAAAACCTGCCAAAACCATTTTAAGGTACGATTTTTGCTAGTAATGTTGCGCAGAAAGCAATGAATCTGATTTAGGCTAAAAGGCCTGTAATATGGCAGATAATTGGTTTTTCGCATATTTTTTAGTAAATTCGCAACCTTTAACTTAAACCCACCAGGAGGATAAATGAGACAACTCAAGATCACCCAATCGATTACGAACAGAGAAAGTCAGTCTTTAGATAAATACTTACACGAAATCGGTAAAGTAGACTTAATCACCGCTGAAGAAGAAGTTATTTTAGCTCAAAAAATTAGAGAAGGCGATCAAGCCGCATTAGAAAGGTTAACTAAAACCAATCTTCGTTTTGTGGTATCGGTAGCTAAACAATATCAAAACCAAGGTTTAACCTTAGGCGATTTAATTAACGAAGGTAATTTAGGATTAATTAAAGCGGCTAAACGTTTCGACGAAACCAAAGGCTTTAAATTTATTTCATACGCCGTTTGGTGGATTCGTCAATCAATCTTACAAGCCATTGCAGAGCAATCTAGAATTGTAAGATTGCCCTTAAACCAAGTAGGATCTTTAAGTAAGATCAGCAAAGCATTTTCTAAATTAGAGCAAGAATTTGAAAGAGAACCTTCTCCAGAAGAATTAGCGATTTTATTAGAAACTACAGTAGATAAAATTTCAGATACCATGAGTAATTCTGGTCGCCATGTTTCTATGGATGCACCATTTGTTCAAGGGGAAGAAAATACCTTATTAGATGTATTAGAAAACCGAGATACTCCTCAAACAGATAGTATGTTAATCAACGAGTCGTTGAGTGAGGAGATTAAAAGATCTTTGGCTACCTTAACCGAAAGAGAAAGAGAAATTATCGTATTGTTTTTTGGATTAGGTACCAATCATGCCTTATCATTAGAAGAAATTGGCGAGAAATTTAACCTTACCCGCGAAAGAGTTCGCCAAATTAAGGATAAGGCCTTACAACGCCTCAGACACACTTCTAGAAGCAAAATATTGAAGTCATATTTAGGATAATAACCTGAATTTTAAAAAGATTGAATGTTAATATTATATTAATGTTCAATCTTTTTTTATTTTTGAGCACCTATAAAAACATCCTATGTTAAACAAATACGAATCTGAGTTAAAAGTTTGGATTGCCAAAGAAAAAAAGGCTATCGAACTGATTAATGTAGTTGGCAAATTATCTTTCGATAATGCCATCGAATTGGTTTTATTTAGAAAACCATTAATTGATGTGAGTGCAAGTGAAATTTTGAGCAGTCATTTATATGCACAACAAATCATTGGCAAATCCATCGAAATTGAAGACACCCTTGCCATTGCCAATGAAATTGCCGCTTTAGCCATTGCGCCATCTCGCATAGACCTTGGCAGATTAGCCTCAGAATGGCTCGAAGAAAAAAATAATTTTAATTCCATTGCAAATTTTGTGCAAACAAAACTAGCCACACATATTGGCTTAGATAAAAAAGTATTGAAGCCCAAAGATGTTGTTTTATATGGCTTTGGTAGAATTGGAAGAATTGCCGCAAGAGAGTTAGTGATGCAAGCAGGCAAAGGAGAACAATTAAGATTAAGAGCCATAGTTACCCGTAGCAATTCGGATAAAGATATTAGCAAAAGAGCCGATTTATTAAGATATGATTCGGTACATGGCCCCTTTAATGGCACCATTGTAGAAGATTTCGAAAACAAAGCGTTAATTATTAACGGGCAAACAATTGCCATGATTGCTGCTAAAGATGCGGCAAGCATAGATTATACTGTTTACGGTATTAGCGATGCATTAGTGATCGACAATACCGGTGTACTTAGAGACCGAGAAGGTTTAGCAAGTCATTTAAAGGCAAAAGGTGTTGCCAAAGTTTTATTAACCGCACCAGGTGGTGGCATTCCGAATATTGTATTTGGAGTTAACCACGAACAACAAGCTGCCGACGAAAATATTTTTTCTGCAGCATCTTGTACCACCAATGCCATTGTTCCAGTTTTAAAAGTAATTGACGAAGCCTTTGGTATTGAAAAAGGACACATCGAAACAGTTCACTCTTATACCAACGATCAAAATTTATTAGATAATTACCACGAAAAATATAGAAGAGGCCGTTCGGCTGCTTTAAATATGGTGATTACAGAGACAGGTGCAGATAAAGCAGTTTCCAAAGTATTACCTCATTTAACAGGAATTTTAACAGGAAATGCGGTAAGGGTTCCTACACCAGATGTTTCCTTAGCCATTTTAAATTTAAACTTTAAAAAAGAAGTTAGTTTAGCGGCCATTAATGATAGCTTAAAACACGCTTCCTTATTTGGAGATTTAGTAGAACAGATAGAATATTCTATTTCAAACGAATTAGTATCGAGTGATTTAATTGGCAATACCCATGCTTCTATTGTAGATAGCCCAGCAACCATTTTGGCAAAAGATGGTAAAGGAGCTGTTTTATATGTTTGGTACGATAACGAATATGGTTATACGCGTCAAGTAATCCGCTTAGCAAAATCGATTGCCGGTGTGATTCGATTAAGGTATTATTAATCCTAAAATATTCCCTATTGAAAAGAGGTTCCAAATGGAGCCTCTTTTTTTGTTTATATCTTTATTAACAGAATTTACAAGAGCCCTTTAAACTATTGATAATTAGCTATCTAAAAAAATACTTATGCTTTACTTATCCACATATTTTGTGAATAATTAATATTGATAAAGCAAGCTATTCTATGGATATTTAGGAGTAAAAACGGAGGAAACTGTGAGATTAAAATCATTAGAAATTAAAGGCTTTAAAAGTTTTGGCGATAAAATAACCGTCAATTTTGATGAAGGAATTACGGCCATTGTTGGGCCAAATGGATGTGGAAAATCAAATGTAGTGGATGCTATTCGCTGGGTTTTAGGGGAACAAAGCACTAAAACTTTGCGTTCAGAAAAAATGGAAAACATTATTTTCAATGGCACTAAAACCCGCAAGCCAGCAAATTTAGCAGAGGTTTCTTTAACCTTTGATAATACCAAGAATGTATTACCAACCGATTATACAACCGTAACTATTACGCGTAAGCTTTACCGAACTGGCGAAAGCGAATATCGTTTAAACGATGTGCAATGTAGGTTAAAAGATATCACCGATTTATTCTTAGATACGGGTATTGGTTCTGACTCCTACTCTATCATTGAATTAAAAATGATTGAAGAAATTTTAGCCAATAAAGACAATTCAAGAAGATCACTTTTTGAAGAAGCTGCTGGTATTTCTAAATATAAAATCAGAAAAAAACAAACCCTTAATAAATTAAAAGATACCGAAGACGATTTAAATAGGGTTGATGATTTACTTTTTGAAATTGAAAAGAACTTAAAAACATTAGAATCTCAGGCTAAAAAAACAGAACGTTATTATAAGCTTAAAGAACAATACAAAGAACTAAGCACGCAAGTAGCGACCTTTAGAATTGGGGGCTTGAAGCGCTCAATGGAAGATTTAGAAAAACAAGAAGTTGCCTTTAACGACGAGAAAAGTCAGTTTGCTACTTCTATAGATGCCATCGAAGCAAATATTCAAGAAATAAAACTTGATGCTTTGAATAAAGAAAAAGAGCTCGCTCTTCAACAAAAAACATTAAACGATTTTATCGCTAAAATTCGTAGCTACGAAAACGAAAAGAAAATTAAGAATGAGCGTTTGACATTTCTTCAAGAAAAGGAACGCAAAATTACGAGTGATTTATCGATAGACAAATCATCTGTTGAAGAAATTAATACGCAATTAGCCATTGTTCAACAATCGATTTTAACGGAGCAAAAAATATTAAACGAAATTGAGTACGAATTAGCCGAATTAAAATCCCAAGTAGATATACTTAAAGAAGCGCATCAACAAGGCAGAAGTAGCTTAGAAATTGCACAAACGCAATTGCAAGAAAACCAAAACATTATTTATAAGAACGAGAAAGAAATTGAAATTTTAACCGTTCAAAAATCAGGTTTAGAGCAAGAGATTACTAGAACCACCACCGAAACAAATCTTCGCCAAGAAGAAATGATTGAGTTTGATAAAGAAATCGAAAGATTAAGCGCTCAACTTAAAGTAGCAAACGAAAGTTATCAAAACACCAATAACTTAGAAGAGCAATTAAAGAAAGACATTGAAGAAGCAGATCAGAAAATTGCCGAAATCAAAGAACGCTTTGCTAGAGAGACCAGAAAACTAGATGCTAAACAAAACGAATTTAACCTAACCAAAAGTTTGGTAGAGAGTTTAGAAGGTTTCCCAGAGTCTATTAAATTCTTGAAGAAAAACAGCGACTGGTCTAAAAATGCACTTTTACTTTCTGATGTTTTATTCTGCGAAGAAGATTACAGAATTGCCATTGAAAGTTATTTAGAGAGCTATTTAAATTATTATGTGGTAGATACCTATCAAGAGGCGCGTGCGGGCATTCAATTGCTTGGGCAATCTGCTAAAGGCAAAGCCAACTTTTTTGTGTTAGAAGCGCTTAAAGACCTTCCGATGCCAGAAGTTGCAGCCGATAACGCTTCTTTAATCCCTGCATTAAAAGTGATTAACGTGGATTATAAATACCAAAGACTTGCCTATCATTTATTAGGTAATGTAATGGTGATTACACAAGACGAAGATCAAATGATTAGTTCGGATACCCTAGAAGGCAAAATATTATTAGCCAAAAGTGGTAAATTCAATAAAACTAAAGTGTCGCTTTCTGGCGGATCTGTTGGTTTATTTGAAGGTAAAAGAATTGGTAGGGCTAAAAACTTAGCGGTTTTAGAATTAGAGATCAAAGACATCAATCAATTCATTGATCAATTTAACCAACAATTGGATGAATTAACGGCGCATCATTTAAAATTGAAGCAAAGTACCCAACAAGAATACCTTGCCAATTTGAAAGATGAAATTAATAAAATCAACACCGAATTAATTTCTTATCAAACTAGACAAGAACAATATTTAAATTTCATTAGTAATAGCAGTATTAGAAGAGAAGATATTCTTTCTAAAATTGCAGATTATGAAACGCAATTGACAAATATGGTTCCTGAATTAGAAAATGCTTTACAAAATAAAGAAGCATTTTCGGAACATGCATTAACTGTTCAGGCTAATTTCAATGATTTAAATGATCAATTAACCGAAAGATCATCTACTTATAATCAAAGAAATATATCCTTCCATCAACAACAAAACAGGGTTTCTGCTTTAGAAAAAGAAATTGAGTACAAAGAAAATAACCTGAAAATTTTAACCGATAGAATTGCTATCAATGCATCCGAATACGAAGCGGCAAGCAAAGGCATGGAAGAAATCTTAAAAATGCACGACAATTCTGATACCGAATTATTGAGTATGTATGAAGAGAAAGACGCCATTGAAAAAGCAACCACCGAAGCGGAAAACGAATACCAAGTAGCCAGAGCGCAAATTTCTACTATGGAAGATAAATTGCGTTTGGTTCGTCACGAAAAAGAAGAATCGGAACAAGTATTTACCAATCTTAGAGATAAGAAAACTGAGTTAAGAATGGAATTAACTTCGTTAAAAGAAAGATTATCGGTAGAGTTTAGTGTAGACATAGACGACTTAGCAGAAGTGGAGATTCCAGAAGGAGAAGACGAAAACGCATTAAAAATCAAAACAGATAAAATCAAAAATCAAATCGATAATTATGGCGCCATTAACCCATTAGCAATGGAAGCCTACGACGAGATGAATAAACGATTTACTTTCATTACCGATCAAAAGAACGATTTATTAGAAGCGAAAGCCTCTTTATTAGATACCATTAAAGAAATTGACGATACGGCTAAAGTGAAATTCATGGAGGCCTTTACCCAAATCAGAGATAACTTTATCATTGTATTTAGGTCATTATTTAACGAAGAAGATTCTTGTGATTTGATTTTGATGAACCCAGAAGATCCATTGGATTCGGATATTGATATTATTGCAAAACCAAAAGGCAAACGCCCTTTAACAATTAATCAATTATCTGGAGGAGAAAAGACCCTTACGGCTACAGCGATTTTATTCTCACTTTACTTATTGAAACCAGCTCCGTTCTGTATTTTCGATGAGGTGGATGCACCTTTAGATGATACAAACATTGATAAATTCAATAAAATCATTCGCAAGTTTTCTAACGAATCTCAATTTATTATTGTTACCCATAATAAACGCACCATTGCAAGTACCGATGTGGTGTATGGTGTAACGATGGTAGAACAAGGCGTTTCGAGATTAGTTTCTGTTGATTTACGAGAAGTAGCAGAACCTGCAGCTTAAGATCATAGCTGCAACATAATTACGATATAATATAAAAAATCCCCGATACTTATTCGGGGATTTTTTTTGCCCAAAAATTATATTTTAAAATTAGCTTGAATGACTGCTAATAAAGCTTCGTGTGTGTGTTGATTACTGGCCACCACTCTACGTCCAAATACGAAATCATTTTCGCCCTTAAAGTCGGTTACCTGCCCTCCTGCTTCTTTTACTATTAAACAACCTGCGGCTACGTCCCAGGCATTTAAATTATATTCGAAATAAGATTCGAATCGACCACAAGCTACATAAGCTAAATCTACTGCCGCAGAACCGAGTCTGCGTAGCCCATGCGAGCATTTCATGAGTTCTTTTAATAACTTTAAATAGTCGTCTATTTCTTCGAAAACAGTATATGGAAATCCGGTAGCTATTAAAGAGTCTTGTAATGTGGGTTTGTTAGATACCGAAAT
>JBILIO010000036.1:0-11248 GCA_044349915.1 Sphingobacteriales bacterium
TTATATCTGTTGAAATAAACTTCTTTTTTTTCTGTGCTGTTTTGTTCTATTGAAACACCCCATTTAGTTTGTGGTGATTCCCAATGTCCATTCGGACCCCATTCGGTAATCATGTATGGGCCATTCCATCCAAACTTTGCAATATGATTGGGCACATTACCAATATCGCCATAAGTATTAATCGAATAAATATCGATATCTGGACAACGAGCCGTAATAAAAGCAACTTCTAAAGAGTCTAAGCCTGCTGTAACTGTTGTCGTTGGGTGATTCGGATCGCTTTCGTGTACGTACTTTGCAATATCTTGGATGGCGTTCCAAACATTCGGGTTGGTATAGTTTAAATCAACTTCGTTTCCCACGCCCCAAATTAATAAGGCAGGATGATTTTTAAATCGGTCAATAACTGTTTTAAAATAGGCCAATTGTTTAGCCACTTTTTCTTGATTATTATAATCGAAGCCATGTCTTTCGTGTTGTACCCATAATCCAAGCATGACTGTTAAGCCATTGCGTTGGGCTTCATCTAGTACTTCTTGCGCACGCTCAACGCCCCATGTTCTAACAGAGTTAGCACCTATGGCCACAATTTTTTCCATGTTCACATCACCACCTACACCTTTTATATAATAGGGTTTTCCATTTCTTTGCAATTCAAAACCATTACTTGTTTTCACAACTTTGGTTTGTGCTGCAACAGAAAATACTGTTAACAAAAAAAGGCTTAAAATGATTAATTGTTTAGTCATGCTAATTCAAATATAACATTAAAATATGTAAAAATGTATTAAATACACTAAGCTATATTATTTTGATTTAAAATATTGATTATCAATATTTTAGTGTATTTTTTATTAAAAATAGCAAGATTAGACGATCAATACTTTAAAATCCTTCGAATTAAAATAAATCATTTTAAAATGCCGTAATCTTTATTAACAAGTCTAGAGGCCATCTTGTTTTTTTTATTCTTATTTAATGTTCAAATAAAATATATTTACAATTCAATCAATAAAAATAACATGCAAGAAAACAATCATTCTAGTGCTGCAAAATTGCAAGCAACAAATTACGGTGCATTAAGTACCCTTATTACCGTGTTTTTTTTCTGGGGCTTTATTGCCGCAGGAAATGGTGTTTTTATTCCTTTTTGTAAAGATTATTTTCACCTCGATCAATTTCAAAGTCAATTAGTCGATTATGCATTTTATGTAGCTTATTACATTGGGGCATTAATTATTTTCATGATTAGTAGTGCTACTGGAAAGGATTTGGTGGGTTCTTGGGGTTATAAAAAAAGTATCGTATATGGTTTATTGTTTAGTGCAATTGGGGCTATTGCCATGATTATTGCAGTAAACGCAAATACATTTTCAGGTATGTTGGTCGGTTTATTTATAGTGGCACTTGGCTTTAGTTTACAACAAACCGCAGCCAATCCATTTGCCATTTCATTAGGCGATGAATCAACTGCAACCGGAAGAATTAGTTTAGGTGGTGGTATCAATAGTTTTGGAACCATGATTGGTCCAATCATTGTTTCATTATTGCTATTTGGCACTGCAGCCGCTTCAGAAGAACAAACAAAAAATCTAGGATTAAATAATGTAAGTTTTATGTATGCTGGTGTTGGTGCCTTGTTTATTGCCGCTGCCGCATTATTTAATTTTAGTAAAAAAGTACCATCAGGCTTAAACATTGAAAAGCAAGAACCTGCAAACAAAGCATTGAATGTTTTATTAATTATCACAGGTTTATTAATCTTTATGTTTATTCCAGTGTTTAAAAGTTACATTGGATTAGCCACAGATTTATCTACAACACAACAATATGATTTAGAATTGTATCGATTCAAATGGTTGTTAGGTGCATTGTTTGTCATTATTTTCGGCATGTTATTTTCTTTTCAATCTGCCAAAAAAAATCCACAGGGTTGGGGTGCCATGCAATACCCACAATTGGTATTAGGCATGTTAGCCATCTTTACTTATGTTGGAGTAGAAGTTGCTATACAAAGTAATTTAGGCGAATTATTAAAACTAGATTATATGGGTGGTTTTGCTTCTTCTCAAATATCTCCTTATATCAGTATGTATTGGGGAAGTTTAATGATTGGCAGATGGGCCGGAAGTATCAATGTTTTCAACTTGTCTAATCAAACCAAACGTTTATTATTATTGGTGGTGCCATTGCTTGCCTTCGGTATAATTATTGGCGTAAATGTATTGGCACAAAAAGATATGTCGCCTTTATATGCTTATGTACTTTGCGTAGCCATTTTAATTGCCGCATTTTTTATCTCAAATGATAAACCCGTTAAAACTTTATTAATCTTTAGTGCATTAGGCATGGTCTCTATGTTAATTGGTTTGTTTACCCAAGGACAAATTGCAATTTATGCTTTATTGAGTGGCGGTTTATGGTGTAGTATTATGTGGCCAAGTATATTCAGTTTATCATTGGCTGGTTTAGGAAAATACAGTACGCAAGGATCTGCATTTTTAGTGATGATGATTTTAGGTGGAGGAATTATTCCACCATTACAAGGTAAGCTAGCCGATATGATTGGCATTCATCAGTCTTATTGGGTTACGGTAATTTGCTTTGCTTATATCGCATTTTTTGCCATCGCAGTTAAACGAATTTTAACCAAGCAAGGGATCGAATACGACGCCCCTGCTACAAGCGCACATTAAAAAAAAGAGCGGTCAATAATTATTGGCCGCTCTTTTTTTTTTGAAAGAAAAAATTAGGGTTTTAAAAAACAAGTTCTGCATCGCGGCTCGTAATTTTCTTTTTCGCCCAATAAAACTTGTGTATCAATATTGACGGTTCTAAAAGAATGACTAGCGGCTTGTCCGCATTGCACGCATACCGCCTGCACTTTAGTTACTTGCTCTGCAATAGCCATCAAAGCTGGCATTGGGCCAAATGGTTTACCTAAATAATCCATGTCTAATCCTGCAACAATTACACGAATACCTTTACTTGCTAGTTGTTCGCAAACAGCAGGCAAGGCTTCGTCAAAAAATTGTGCTTCGTCTATTCCAACAACTTCGGCATTATTTAATAATAATAAAATGGCTTCTGCGTTATTTACAGGAGTCGCATTAATTGTATTTGCATCATGAGATACAATGGCTGTTTCGTTGTATCGAATATCTAAGCTTGGTTTAAAAGTTTCTATATTTAATTTAGCGTATTGCGCTCTTTTTAAACGGCGAATGAGTTCTTCTGTTTTACCCGAAAACATCGAGCCGCAGATCACTTCGATGCTACCTTTGTGTTGTAACATGCGTGGATGGTTTTCTTGATTAGGGGTCATCTTACAAATATAATAATTGAAATCGCAGGAAAATGAGATTTTTGAATTAAATTTGCTAAGCTGAATAATTTAACAATGATGAATAAAGAAATATTAATAGATAAGATTGCGTTTATTTCGGAAGAATTACAAGTGCAATCAATGGATTGGCTTAAAAGAGGCTATCAAATTACGCCACTCGAAGTAGGGGTATTTCTTTCTAATATCAATTATTTAGCAGAACAGGCTAATTATTTAAATCATTTTTTAAAAACAGTAGAAGGTTTGCCAGCTGTTCCAATGCCCGCAATGCCAGTCCACAATCCAATAGCTTCTATAGAATCCCTAGCTGCTGCAATAGCCAATGCGGCTCCAGCTTCAGCTTTACAAGCAAACACTAATCAACATCCCGAAATATCTTTACACGAACGCTTGAGCGAGCAAACCAGTACCACTTCTTTAGCCGATACTTTAAAAAGGCAAAGCAGTATCAAAGATTTATCTTTCAGTGTGAACGATAAAATGTTTATTGTTTCCAATTTATTCGACGACAATCAAAATGATTTCAACAGAATAATGTCACATGTTGCCACACTAGATGCATGGGACGAAGTGGAGCTATATTTAAATGAAACCTGTACTATTCCTTATCAATGGGAAAACAAAGAAGCAGACAAAAAACATTTCTTTAGAATTTTAAAACAAAGATTCGCTTAATTTATTTTTTTGAACGCGCTTCAAGTCTAGTATATTCAGGCCATTGCTCGGCAATCCGCTAATATTATTTTGAATTAATTTAACAGATTGATCGTAATATAAAATAACGACCGGCGCTTCTTCCATAATTATATTATCCATTTGTTGGTAGATGCGATAGCGTGCAGAGTCGTTCTTTTCTTTAAAAGATTGCTCGAAAAGCGCATCGTATTTGGCATTACTAAAATGGGTATAATTAGGGCCATTAGGCACAAAGTTTTTAGAATAAAAAACCGCTAAATAATTTTCTGCATCTGGATAATCTGCAATCCACGAACCCCTAAAAAAGCTCACGTTTTTCTTTGCAATTAATTCTCTTAAACTAGATCCTTGGTGAATTTCAATTTTAGTATTGATGCCTATTGCGCTTAATTCATTTTGCACAAACTCAATTAAATCTCGGTAAGTATTGGTAGTATTTAAAGTAATAATTGGCAAGCCTTTTCCATTCGGGAAACCCGCTGCTGCTAATAATTCTTTTGCTTTTGCGGGGTTATAAGAATAGCCTTTTATTTTTTGCGCATCAAAGCCGGGCATGCCTTTAGGAATAAAGCCTGCATGGCCAGCAGTACCAATATTGTTTTGTAAATAGGCAACCATTTTTTCTTTATCAATGGCGTAATTAATGGCTTGTCTAATGCGTTTATCTTTGGTAGCAGATTGTTGTACAATAGGCAAAGTAGTGTCTAACAACATACCTAAATATTCGGTATTTAAATAAGGTGCTTTTGTTAATCTAAACCGACCTACATATTTTTCTCTGAGCTCTCCTTCTTTTGTTAGTACATCATTTCTGTAGCTACCATCTATGCCAAAAAAACAATCTAAATTCTTTTTTACAAATTCTAAAAATGCCGTTTGTTTATCATTAATAAATGAAATTTTTACCGCATCTAAATAGGGCAGGCGATACTTGTTTTCTTCTTCAAAATATTTTTCGTTTTTCAAGAAAGTCATTACTTCGCCTTCTTTCCAATAAGAGAAACGAAAGGGTCCCGTGCCAATCGGGTGATTCCTAAAATCTTTTCCATAAAAATCTACAATTTCTTGTGGAACAACCGAGCAGTATTGTACCGTTAATAAACTTAAAAATGCCGGAAAGCTTTTGCTTAAGGTAATTTGAAAAGTGCTATCATTTATGGCTTGAAAGGCACTGCTATCGGCCACTTTATCGTTAAAAATCCATGCGCCAGAAGAAGCCACTTTCGCATCAATTAAACGCCTAAAACTGTATACAAAATCTGCAGCAATTACTTTTCTGCCTTTACCATTTAAAAACTTTTCGTGGTCATGAAAATACACATCCGATCTCAGGTGAAAGGTATAAACTAAGCCGCTTTCGTTGATATCCCAAGATTGAGCAATGGCAGGTTGCGTATTCGAATTACTATCTAATTGCGTTAATCCATTAAATAATTGGTTTACGCACCAAATATTCATTTGATTTCTAGCAAAAGCAGGATCGAGCGAAGTTACCCCCACATCAATATTCATTTTGAATACTTTTTTGGGATTACTAGCCTGTTGTTTGCATCCTATGGCTAATAAAGCAAGGGCAAAAAAGCTTATTTTTAATTTTTTGAAAATTGCTCGCATGTTTTTTAATACTTTCGCAAAGTAAAATATAATAATGAGTTATAAAAGGGTAATTTCTTTATTGCCGGCTGCCACAGAAATCATCTGTGCTTTGGATTCGGAAAATTGTTTGGTTGGTATTTCACACGAATGTGATTTTCCTGATCAAATTTCGCATTTGCCAAAATGTACCAGTACGGTTATTCATAGCAAACTATCGAGCCTCGAAATAGATCAAAAAGTTGCTCAGCAAGCCTTAGCAGGTTTGTCGCTTTACCAATTGGATTGGGAACTTATCAAATCTTTGCAGCCCGATTTAATTATTACACAGGATCAATGTAAGGTTTGTGCCATACACCTCGACGACTTAAAAGCGCAAATCCAGTTAGCCTTGGGTTATCCAGTAGCAATCATTTCTATCAACCCTAGCACCATCGACGATATTTTTTTAAACATAAAAGAAATTGCCACAGCTTTATCAAAATCCGAATTAGCCGAAACCCTGCTCGAAGATTACCAAGATCGCTTAGACCTTATTGCCCACAAGGTAAAGCATGTGAAGCAAAAGCCTAGTTTGGTTTTTATTGAATGGCTCGAACCATTAATGACGGCCGGACATTGGACTCCTTCATTAATTTCTTTAGCAGGTGCGCATTGTTTATTGTCAACACCAGGGCAAAATTCTAAAAAAATTACTTGGTCGGATTTGCAGCAAGCCGATCCAGATTTTATTTTAATTGCGCCATGTGGGTTTAATTTAGCTCGAATCGAACAAGAAATTCATTTATTACAAGCAAATCCACATTGGGCAGCATTAAAAGCGGTGAGAGAAAATCGGGTATTTATTGCCGATGGTAATGCTTTTTTCAATAGACCAGGGCCTCGAATCATCGATTCTGCCGAAATTATAGCGGAAATCTTGCAAGTAAACCAGTTTTATTTCGGTTTAGAAGGAAGCGCATGGATTGGACCAATTAGCCAATTAAAAGTCTAAATAATTTCGTATTTTAGCCATTAACAGGAATCAATCAAAAATGCTTTAAATAGCTGTTAAACCCTGTTTTTAACAAGCCAATTCAAAATTTAATAAATAAATGGGTAAGATCATTGCGTTAGCAAACCAAAAGGGGGGCGTCGGAAAAACAACTTCGTCTATCAATTTAGCGGCAAGTTTGGCTGTTTTAGAATATCGCACACTTTTAGTTGATGCCGATCCTCAAGCCAATGCGACTTCAGGAATTGGCTTCGATCCTAGAGAAATTAAAGCGAGTATATACGAGTGCATTATCAATAGTGTAGAACCCAGAGATGCAATCTTATCCACTCATACACCCAATCTTGATTTATTACCTGCCCATATCGATTTAGTGGGTGCCGAAATAGAAATGATTAATTTGCCCGATCGAGAACATAAAATGAAAGAGGTTTTTGCTAAAATCAAAGACCAATACGATTTCATTATCATCGATTGTTCACCATCTTTAGGCTTAATTACCATTAATTCTTTAACCGCTGCCGATTCGGTCATTGTGCCTGTTCAATGCGAATATTTTGCACTAGAAGGTTTAGGTAAATTATTAAATACCATCAAAATTGTTCAATCTAGGTTAAACCCAAATTTACAAATAGAAGGTATTTTACTAACCATGTACGATGTCAGATTACGTTTATCAAATCAAGTCGTAGAAGAAGTTAGAACACATTTCCAAGGTTTAGTATTTGATACCATCATTCAAAGAAATACGCGTTTAAGTGAAGCGCCAAGTTTTGGGGTGTCTGTTATTATGCACGATGCATCGAGTAAGGGAGCGATTAACTACCTGAACCTTGCTAAAGAAATTTTGCAAAAAAATGGGTTAACCAAAGAAGTAGAAAACACTGATTTAAAAAATAATTAATGAGTAGCGCAACTAAACGAAACGCTTTAGGAAGAGGTCTTGGAGCATTATTAAGTGATAACGATATTGTGAATCCTAAAAGTACGGGGTTGCCTCCAATTGTTTCCAATAATAACAGCATCGATAGCATTGATATCAATTTAATTGAAACCAATCCTTATCAGCCCCGCGATACTTTCGAGTCAGAATCTTTGAAAGAATTAGCGGCTTCTATAAAAGTGCAAGGAATTATTCAACCATTAACAGTTAGAAGACTTTCGAACAATGCCTATCAATTAATTTCTGGCGAACGCAGATTGCGTGCTAGTAAATTAGCTGGTTTAACCGAAGTGCCTGTTTATATTAGGGCTGCGAATGATCAAGAAATGTTAGAAATGGCATTGATTGAAAACATACAAAGAGAAAATTTAAATGCCATCGAAGTGGCTATTTCATTTCAACGTATGTTAGATGAATGTAGTTTAAAACAAGAAGAATTAGGCGATCGAGTAGGTAAAAATAGATCTACCGTAACCAATTATTTAAGATTATTAAAGTTGCCGCCAGTTATTCAGGCCGCTTTAAGAGATTCGAAAATATCGATGGGTCATGCGAGGGCAATGATCTCTATGGACTCTATAGATAAACAGTTGTATGCCTTCGAAGAAGTTTTAAAAAATGATTTATCGGTTCGTAAATTAGAAGATTTAGTGCGCAGCATGTCTGATAAAAACGCAGTTAAATTAACCGATAAAACCAAGAGTCCTGCAGACAAAGCAGCACAAGCATTTTCTTCAGAATACCAAAGAATTCAATCCGATTTAGCTGCCAAATTTGATGCTAAAGTTAGTTTGAAAGCAGATAAAAACGGAAGCGGAAGTATTCAAATTCCATTTATTTCTACCGACGATTTAAATCGAATTTTAGAAATGTTAGATTGGTAAATGATGGGTAAATACCTACTGTTTTTCAGTTTGTTTATCATTAGCTTTACCCATGCGAAGGCCCAAGTGTCAACACCTTCGGTTGTTCTACTGAATCCGCATTCTCCTAACAAAGCAGCTAATTTATCTGCTATGTTGCCAGGTTTAGGCCAAGTTTATAATAAGCAATACTTAAAAGTGCCCGTTTTTTATGCAGGTGCCGCGGGTTTAATTTATGGCATTCGTTGGAATAACATTCAGTATAAAAAATATTTAAATGCTTATCGACTAGATACCGATACCAGCGCTAGTACCCAATCCGAATTTACTGGTTTATATTCTGTGGCTAATCTTATCGTCTTAAAAGATTTTTACAGAAGAAACCGAGATTTATCGGCTATTGTTTTGTCTTTGTGGTATGCGGCAAACATTGTGGATGCTTATGTTTATGCGCAGTTTTATAATTTCGATGTCAGTGATAATTTAAGTTTGAATGTAAAGCCTTATATCTATCAGCCCGTGTATACTGCGCAGTCTGGAGCTCTGGCAACTGGTTTAACGCTCACCTTACGAATTAAATAAAAAATGAAAATAGCATTAATTGGTTTTGGAAAAATGGGTCAAGAAATTGCTACGCTTGCCATTGCAGAAGGACACGAAATTGTTTTGAAAATCAATTCTGAGAATGCTGCAGAATTAACAGTTGCTAATTTACAAAAGGCAGAGGTAGCCATCGAATTTTCTAATCCATCATTGGTTCAAGAACACATTCAAATTTGTTTAGCAGCCGGAGTGCCTATTGTTGTTGGTACCACCGCTTGGTACAGCAATTACGATCATATCGCAAAAGAAGTACAAACGCAAAATGGGGCATTATTTTATGCCACTAATTTTAGTATTGGCGTAAATTTATTCTGGAAAATAACTCAAACAGCAGCAAAGTTGATTTCGAATTACGATTACCAAGTACATATAGACGAAATTCACCATACGCAAAAATTAGATGCACCCAGTGGCACAGCCATTACTACTGCAGAGTTAGTTTTAGAAGAAATGCGTAATTTAACTTCTTGGACTAACGAAATCGTTACAAAAGACCAATTAAATAATCAAAATAATTCTTCAAATTCGAAATTATTAATTCGCTCTGTGCGCGAAGAGCAAGTACCCGGTACACATACCGTATGCTTTGAAAATGAAATCGATCAAATTTCGGTTTCACATATTGCACATAACCGAAAAGGTTTTGCAGCGGGAGCCATTCAAGCTGCAAAATTTATCGTTAACAAAAAAGGAATTTTTAACATGAACGATTTATTATCGTTATAAAAAATAAAAAAATGAATTGGAAATTTTGGAATAAAAAAAATACAAAAGTAGCTAAGCAAAAAAAATCTGCCACTCGCGAGTGGTTTGATGCATTGTTGTTTGCAGTTATTGCGGCTACCATTATCAGGGGTTTATTTATAGAAGCCTTTACCATTCCAACACCTTCAATGGAGCGCTCTTTATTAGTAGGCGATTTTTTATTTGTTAGCAAGGTAAATTACGGTGCCAGAACACCAATTACACCCATTGCATTTCCATTTGCACACCATACCATGCCGATTATTGGCACCAAATCTTACTCTGATCTTATTCAATTTCCTTATTTTAGATTACCGGGTTTTCAAAAAATTAAAAGACACGATGTAGTGGTTTTTAATTATCCAATGGAAGATTTTAGACCCATCGATAAACAAGAAAATTACATCAAGAGATGTGTTGCTATTGCAGGAGATACCATTCAATTAAAGAACATGTCGGTATCTGTAAATGGTGTTGCAGAAGAATTACCTGTGGAGTCTCAAACAAATTATTTAGTTAAAACAGATGGTACTGCTTTTAACGATAAAGCATTAATGGCATTAGACATTTACGAGTACGGAAGGGTTTCGGAAGATGGCGATTATATATTTACTTTAACCAAAGCCAATGCCGAAAAATTGCAATATTTTGCCAATGTAAGAAATGTATCTCCTGCATTTAGAGAGCAAGGACAATACGCCGATTATGTATTTCCTTTTGATCCAAAGTTAGGTTGGAACGAAGATAATTTTGGTCCATTAGTGGTTCCCGCAAAAGGCATGACTATGAATATTACTAGCACTAATTTGGGTTTATATAAAAGAGTAATTACTGTTTACGAAGGAAATACTTTAGAAGAAAAAGCAGATGGTATTTATATTAATGGACAAAAATCTGATACCTATACTTTTAAAATGGATTATTATTTTATGATGGGTGATAACCGCCACAACTCTTTAGATTCGAGGTTTTGGGGATTTGTGCCAGAAAATAGAATTGTAGGTAAAGCTTTATTTATTTGGATGAGTTGGGATACCAATGGTGCTTTCTTGAATAAAATTAGGTGGTCAAGAATTTTTAACGGTATCAATTAAAAATCCATATTCACTTTTAATTCTGCTGCCAATTTTTTTAAGTCTTCGTATACTATTTGATTAATTGGAATTCCAATTTTCGAATAGTTTCTAAATGCCAACATTTCTGGTTCTCCAGGAATAATCACGGGTTGATTTTCGTCTTTGGGTTTCGCTGCTTTGAATCTTTCGATCCAAGTATCTATAGATTGAAAATAATCTTCTTTAGCTCTAAATCCATCTATTCGCATTGCGCCAAAAAAGTGACCAATCCCTTTACCAACGGGGTTTTCGGCAGGTTCTAAAAAACTTACAAAAGGAGGAACCCATGGACCAAAATTTGCGCCCGACAATACCGCCGATAAAATATCTACCGTTGCACTTAATCCAAAA
>JBILIO010000037.1:0-11185 GCA_044349915.1 Sphingobacteriales bacterium
TAATTGTATGGTATTCCAATTGAAAGCCGCGCTGTCTATGCCTTCTGTACAAGTGATGCTAATTTCCTGCTCGGTTAATTCGAGCTGTTTAATTTGGAATTCAGCTAGTTGGTTTAATTCAAGCTGACTACTATTGGCCGGACTACCACCCATGGCAGCTAAACTACTATGCCATAGTTTTGTATTAGGACAGTCGTAAAAATCATTCAACCGCTCTAGGCTATAACCACCTTCTCTTTTATTGCTTTCCCATTGATTGATTTTATAAGATACGCTGTCGATCAATTGTAACTTTTCGTCAAATAAGTATAGGGTGTCGATACTATTACCAATAGATGGGAAACTAGTAATGCCAATGGTTTTTCCATATGTTAAAAAGGCACTGGTATCGGAACGCTCACATAAAATGGCAAATGCATAAGGCGCTAAAGTATCTAATTCAAAAAAATGTTTACTGTTATGGTTTCCAAAATAAAGTTGACAAGCACTCAGGCCTATCGCTGTTGGATTGCTAATTTCTACAAATTCTAATTCGGGTAAACCTATTGCAGGTGTTGGGTCTGCCATGATTTCGCTTATTTTTAAACGAAGTGTTTGAAATCGAATATTTTTTCCAAATGATTGGATGATAGTATAATCCCTGCCATCGAATGCGACGATATTTTTTGCAAAAAATTGATATAAACCTTTGTCAATATCTTCATCAAATGTTAAAACTAAATAGTCTAAATAGGTCCAATCAAAATAGTAATCGATAGGAAAAAATAAATGCTGGTTACTATCGGCGATGTAAAATTGAATGGCATTGAAAGTTTGCGGCGCTATTTTATTATTGAATCGAATGGCAAGTTGGTTTTTATTCAAGACATTCATGCTACTAAGCATTATGGCTAAAGTATCTGTTTGAAATTTTGCAGTTTTATTTTGACTACCCGGGCTGCCGCCCATAATTTCTGTAGAAGCATTCCAATTGCCTGCCGTTTTACAATTGCTATAAGGATCTATTTTGGCCAAACTATAGCCGCCACTGCTTTTGATGGCATCTCTGTACCAACTCAAACGGTAAGTAAGGCTGTCTATGATTATGCCCGATGGATTTTTTAAAGTCAGATGATCGTATGTATTATTGAGTGTTGGCCAAATAGTACAACCAATGGTTTTACCATAGGCTCGATAAGCAAGTGTATCGGCAACATTGCACAAAATCAAATAAGCACCAGGCAAAAGGCTGTCTTTTTTAAAAGTATAGGTACTACTACCATCGCTGATACTGTGGTTTTGTAACTGAATGGTATAAGCTTGGGTATTATAGATTTCTATGAATTCGCCATTGGGTAAACCAAAGCTTGGACTTGGGTCTGGATAGATTTCGTTGAATACCAAATCTTGAAATTTTTCGGCAATGCTTGGTTGGTAGGTAAAGTATATTTGGCTATCACTACGAATTAAATAATTTCCAGAAAGATCTTTTAAATTTTTCAGCCTCAAAAAATGTTTGCCATATACAATGCTATCATCAAATTGAATTTGAAGGCTAAAAAAATTGAGCCAATGCGCCGAGCTTGCCAATTGTTGACTGTCTAGTTCAAAATTCGATAAATCTTGAATGGCAGTGCTATCCATACTTTCGTTGAATTGCATAATTAACTGATGGCTATTTTTAGCAAAGCAACTGATTACTTTTGGCCGCATCGAATCGATACTGCTAGGGTAAATTTTAATATTATCAAATTGAAATAAATTGCTTCTTGTTGCGGTGTATCTGACCAATATTCCAAAATACCGATTGCTCATATTCATAGAATCAGCCACACTACCTAAAGCCAGATAATTAATGGCAGTATCGTTTGCAGCAAACAGCGACCACCTGCCATCGCTTGCGCGAGTGATTTTTATTTTTGTAAAAAGTGTATCGGTTTTGAGTCGAGGCATTGGCGGGCCATCAATTATTTTTATCAGGCTATTTCCTTTTTGCCGGAACAGATCATACGAATCGGTATTGCCACTTTCACCAATTTGCAAGCAATATCCATTCAGACTTTTGTCTAATGTAGCGGCATCGGCAAGCAAATACACGCGGGCATAGTTACTTGTAGATGGGTCGAATAAGAGTTTGAGCTGAAACTCCCAAGTCGTATTTAAATTAATTGTGGATGCAGTAGTTAGGAAACAAGTATCGGTTTTTGTCGACATTTTTGTTTGCATGTGCCCCATACCGCTCACATAAAATGCTGCCGTATCTCCCAACCACTGCGGATTGCTACTCAAATCGCCATCACTAAAATCATCCTGCACTTGCCCAAAAACCAGCGAATGAATAAACAATCCTAAAATCCACAATATCTTTTTCATCCCATGATTTCTTTTACTTTTATTTTAAACAAGTGTAGGAAGTCTACATCTGATTTGAAATTGCATAAATGAAAGATTTTTAATCAGCTATTATAAGGCCATGCAAGTATTTTTTTTTATTTTTACCTACGTATTTAATCCATTTATATGAAGGTTGCAGTTGTAGGAGCCACAGGCTTAGTCGGCACTAAAATATTAGCCGTTTTAGCAGAAAGAAATTTTCCAATAACCGAATTGTTATTGGTTGCATCTGCTAAAAGTGTGGGTAAAGAAATTACTTACCAAGGCAAACCTTATCAAGTTTGCAGCATGGAAGAAGCCATTGCGCAAAAACCTACGATTGCTATTTTTTCTGCAGGTGGAAATACATCTTTACAATACGCGCCGCAATTTGCTGCTGTTGGTACGGTGGTTATCGATAATTCATCGGCATGGAGAATGGATCCAAGTATAGCACTCATTGTACCAGAAGTAAACGCACATGTATTAACAAAAAAAGATTTAATTATTGCGAATCCAAATTGTTCTACCATACAAATGGTAATGGTGTTAAAGCCATTGCATTTAAAATATAAAATTAAAAGAGTGGTTGTTTCTACTTATCAATCGGTAACCGGAACCGGTGTAAAAGCAGTAGAGCAACTCATGAATGAGCGCGCTGGCATTGAAGCGGAGCGTGCTTATCCATATCCAATAGATTTAAATGTGATTCCACAAATTGATGTTTTTCTCGAAAATGGTTATACCAAAGAAGAGATGAAAATGATTTTGGAAACAAAAAAAATTATGGAAGACGACCGCATTCAAGTAACTGCTACCACTGTTCGTATACCAGTAATGGGTGGTCATTCAGAAGCGATCAATATTGAATTCGAAAATGATTTTGATATGGCAACCGTAAAAAATATCTTAGCCAATTCGCCAGGGATTATTTTACAAGACGACCCCGCAAATTTAATTTATCCAATGCCTTTAACGGCCAACGATAAAGACGAAGTTTTTGTAGGCAGACTAAGAAGAGATGAGTCGCAAGCCAATACTTTAAACTGTTGGGTGGTTTCGGATAATTTAAGAAAAGGAGCGGCAACCAATGCGGTTCAAATTGCCGAATATTTAGTGGAAAATAATTTATTGAATGCCTAGTTTTGAACAAACAAATGGCATTAAAAATGGTTAATTAGGTAAGTTTTTGGGTTTTTTGCGAAATTTATAGCGTTTAATGCCCTTAGCTTAGTATTTTTGATAAAATCGAAATATGTTAAATCTTGCTGTTACAATAGATCAAGAATCTGGCTTTTGCTTTGGGGTAGTGTACGCCATTGAAATGGCCGAAGAAATACTGGCTGAAAAAGGCTATTTATATTGCCTTGGCGACATCGTACATAACGACGAGGAAGTCGATCGTTTAAAAGCGAAAGGCTTAAAAATTATTTCGCAAGAAGATTTAATAAACTTAAAAGACGAAACTGTTTTAATTAGAGCACATGGCGAACCGCCAGCTACCTACCAAACAGCTTTAGCAAATAATATTACTTTAATAGATGCTTCTTGTCCGGTTGTACTTAAATTACAAAACAGGGTAAAGAATTCTTTCGACGACGAAGAACAAATTTATATTTATGGAAAGCATGGACATGCCGAAGTAATTGCTTTACAAGGGCAGACAAATAATCAAGCGGTTGTTTTTCAAGATATCAAAGAGCTCGACTTTGCCAGCATGCCGCAAAAAATTACTTTGTATTCGCAAACCACTAAGAGCACCGATAAATTTTATGCTATCAAAAACGAATTGATTGCAAAAGGATTTGAAGTGAGGGCCAATGATACCATTTGTCGTCAGGTTTCTAATCGTGACGAAGAATTACGCAAGTTTGTAACAAACTACGATCGCATTATTTTTGTCTCGGGCAGAAAATCATCAAACGGAAAAATCTTATATGATGTTTGCAGACAACACAATGTGAATACTTATTTTGTGTCCGCAAGTTCGGAAATAGACGCGACCATGTTTCATGCAAACGATACGGTTGGCATTTGTGGCGCTACCTCTACGCCTATGTGGTTAATGGAGGAAGTGAAAAATAAATTACAAAGTTTATAAAAATCATGTTTCAAAATATATTAATTGTATTGGCCACCTTTATTATCATGGAATTGGTTGCTTGGTTGGCGCATAAATTTGTGATGCATGGTTTTCTATGGTATTTACACAAAGATCACCATCAAAAAGAACCTGGTTTTTTCGAAAAAAATGACGCCTTCTTTTTAATCTTTGCCTGCCCAAGTTCATATTGTTTTATTACAGGATCTATTCACAACGACTTTCGTTTTTATATTGGTTTAGGTATTTTATTATATGGCATTTGCTATTTTTTAGTACACGATATTATCATTCACCAAAGATTTAAAATTTGGAGAGATTGGGATAATAAATATGTTAGAGCCATTCGTCGTGGGCATAAAATGCACCATAAATATTTAGAGAAGCATGATGGAGAATCTTTCGGAATGCTGCTTGTTCCATTCAAGTATTTCGCAGAACAATACGCCAAAAAAAATTAAAAAATATTTTATGAAAAAAATTGTATTCACCTTGCTGATAGCAATAGCAAGCTTGCAATCATTTGCTCAATCTGGCATTATTAAAGGTAAAGTAAAAAACGTAATTAATAACGAGGTATTACCTAGTGTAGTAGTAGCTATACAAGGTACAACGGTGGCTACCACTTCAAACTTAGATGGTTTTTTTGAATTAAAAAATTTAAAACCAGGATTTTATAATGTTGAATTTAAATTAATTGGATTTAAGAAAAAAGTAATCTACGAAATTCAAGTAAATAATTTAAAAGCGAGTATTATTGATATTGAATTAGAAGAAGATTCAAGAAATATTAATACCGTAGAAGTAACGGCCAAAAACTTTTATAAGCCAGCAGAAAGTCCGGTTTCATTAAGAACCATCGGCGTATCCGAAATTAAAAGAAACCCTGGCGGTGGAAGAGATATTTCTAAAGTAATTCAATCTTTACCTGGCGTGGCATCGAGTGCCACTTTCCGTAACGATATTATTATTAGAGGAGGTGCGCCCAACGAAAATAAATTTTATTTAGATGGAATCGAAATCCCTAACATCAATCACTTTGCTACGCAAGGTTCTACTGGCGGTCCGGTGGGTTTAATCAATGTTGATTTTGTGCGCGAAGTAGATTTTTATTCGGGAGCTTTTCCGGCAAATAGAGGTAATTCTTTAAGTTCTATTTTCGATTTTAAATTTAAAGATGGCCGCAACGATAAGCAATTTGCATCGATGACCGTTGGCTCTAGTGATTTAGCATTGGTGGCCGAAGGACCTATCAATAGCAAAACAACCTATATGGCTTCGTATCGAAAGTCTTATTTGCAATTTTTGTTTCGTGCCATTGGCTTACCATTCTTGCCAGAATACAACGATTTTCAATTTAAAGTAAAATCTAAAATTGATGATAAAAATGAAATTACTTTTATTGGTTTAGGCGCCTTAGATAATTTTACTTTGAATCTAGATGCGAACGAAACAGAAACCCAAAAATTTCAATTAGAAACCCTACCGGTATTTTTACAATCGAATTATACCATTGGTGTTAATTATAAGCATTACAAAGCCAATGGCTATTCTACAGTGGTGCTCAGTAGAAATTATTTAAAAAATACCACTAAAAAGTATAAAGAAAATTCGGAAGATTCGGTTATGCTATTAAATTATGCATCGACCGAAATAGAAAATAAAATACGCATCGAAAATACCAGCCGACACCAAGGTTATAAATTTAATTATGGTATTAATGCAGAGCAGGCAAGCTATACAAACGATACCTATCAATTAAATCCATTTGGATTAATTGATTATATATCCACTTTAAATTTAATTCGTTATGGTGCATTTGCACAAATAGCAAAAGGATTTGTGAATGATCGTTTGCAATTATCTGGCGGATTAAGGTTAGATGGAAATAATTTTGCGGCGGGCATGTCCAATCCATTTGATCAGTTTTCTCCTCGTTTTTCTGCGGCATATGCTTTAAGCGATAAATGGAGTTTAAATTTTAATACTGGTATTTATTACCAAACGCCTGCCTATACCGTATTGGGGTACAGAGATACAAACGGAAATTTAACCAATACAAATGTGAAGTATATTTCGGTTAAACAAGTGGTTGGCGGTATAGAATACAATACGCTTTCTAATTTAAGATTTACGGTAGAAGGTTTTTATAAAGGTTATGGCAATTACCCAATGTTGTTGAGCAATGGCGATACGATTCCATTAGCCAATTTAGGCATTGACTTTGGGGTGGTAGGAAATAAGCCTGTAGCGGGTTTAACCAAAGGCAGAAGTTATGGTGTGGAGTTTTTAGCACAACAAAAATTAAATAAAGGATTTTATGGCATTGTTGCCCTTACTTTAGTGCGCAGCGAATTCAATGATAAAAATAACAAAGCGGTTGTTTCTTCTTGGGATTCAAAATACATTGTGAGTTTAACTGCAGGTAAAATATTGAAGAGAAATTGGGAATTAGGCTTGAAGCTAAGATCTGCTGGTGGGGCGCCTTATACGCCTTTCAATAAAGAATTTTCTTCTGTAATTGCAAACTATAATGCAAACCCTGCAGGCTTTTTAGATAATAACAAATTAAACACCAATCGCTTACCTGCATTTTATCAATTAGATGCCCGCATCGATAAAAAATATAATTTCAAGAAATGGAATTTGAATGTATTTATTGACATCACCAATTTAACCAATGTGCAATTGGATGATAAACCAATTTTTGTTTTAGACAGAGATGCAGCGGGTAATAAACAAATAGATCCGAACGACCCAAGTAAATATAAAACCAAATTACTTTCTGATAAATCGGGTAGCTTATTATCGACGATTGGTATCATCATTGAAATTTAACAGCGCGTTAACTTTCTCTATGATTTTTTCGCTAGCTCCTTTTCCGCTGGCAATAAACTGTCGGCTTTTTTCGCAGGCCGCAAGGTAATTGCTTTCGTTTAAATATAGCTGATCTATCGCTTGCATAAAGCTTTCGGTGTTGTGTATACTTTTAGCCGCGCCTAGTGCAATTAATTGTTTAGCTTCTTCGAACTTTTGGTAATTAGGGCCAAAAATAACTGGCTTGCCAAATGCCGCAGCTTCTAAGGTATTATGAATGCCCACTCCAAAACCACCACCAATATAGGCAATGCTTGCATATTGATATAGCGAACTGAGCATGCCAATATTGTCGATAATTAAAACCTTAGCTGCCGCTATAGTAATTACATTGGCTTGACTATAACGAATGCACACGTTATTAAAAGTAGCTTCGATTTCTTGCAACCTACTTTCTTTAATTTCGTGTGGTGCAATAATGAATTTGAAATTGCTTTTGTTTAAAAGTGCAGCAATTATTTTTTCGTCTGGGCTCCAGGTGCTGCCTGCAAGTAAAATGTCGTTTCCTTTTACAAATTGTTCGATGATTGTATTTTGATGTTGTTTAGCTGCATTGGCTGCAACCCTGTCAAATCGGGTATCTCCGGTTACGAGTACTTGATCAATTCCAATATTGTTTAATAAATTTTTACTGCTTTTGTTTTGTACAAAAAAGAAACGCACTTGTGTTAAAATTTGGCGGAAGAAGCCACCATACCATTTAAAAAAGATTTGCTCTTTTCTAAAAATTCCTGAAATTAAAAACAAAGGGATATTTTTTTGAGCTAAGTATTGAAAATAGAAATACCAAAATTCATATTTAGTAAAATAAGCTTGTGTTGGATTAATAAGTTCAATAAATTGTTTAGAACGTTTCGCACCATCCATTGGTAAATAAAATACATAGTCTGCCGCGGCATGTGTTTTTTTAGCTTCGTATCCCGATGGCGAGAAAAAAGTCATCACCATTTTATGATCTGGGTATTGCGCTCGAATGGCTTCTTGAACGGGCCGCCCCTGCTCAAACTCGCCCAGAGAGGCATAATGGAACCAAATTCTTTTTTCGTTTTCGCCTAAACTAAGCGCAATGCTTTCGAAAATATTTTTTCGGCCGGTTAGCCATAGTTTTGCTTTGTTATTAAAATTAGCGACAATTCTAATAACAAGAATATAAAGGACAATGCCTATTTGATAAATAATTTTCATTATTTGTAGTAAAATTCTTTAGGCATGCGTTTGTAAAGCGGCACAATTAATCCAAATTTTAATCCAATTAAATAATCATTTCTTTTTTGAAGATCTTGGCTTTGGGTAAAAAAATCATACGACCTACGACTTTGGGTAAAGGCTTGCGTAAATTCTGCCCCTACATAAAAATTAAAAGTTTTTTGATTGCTCATATGCCAGTATCCAATAAACTCATTGAATGCAAGTCCATTGCTTAAACGATCGTAGCCTTTCTTAAAATCATCGGTGAGTTCAGGAATATTATTTTCGATTACTTCTATTTGAATTTTATGTTGTAAAAATCCAATACCTGTACTCACTAAAATTCCTGAATTATCATTGGGTCCAATAACTGGAAATAATTTTCCAACTTTTAGAAATGTACTTAATCCGCGTTGAAATAATCGAACATCGCCAGCATATCCACCATCGGTTAAAATATGTCCTTTGCTATTTCGTATGCTATCTAAAATATTTGATTCGTTGATATTATTTCCAAAATGATAATTTAAATCGAAACCATAAACCCAATTATTGGCCATTTTTCTGTTGAAATTTATGCCAACACTCGAACTGTTACCAAATCGGGTACTCATATCACCAGCAGAAAGGTACATGCCGGTATTGACCGACAAGGCAGATATGCCAATAGCTTCTCCCTTGAAACTTACGCGTTGCGCATATCCTACTGAAATGAAGCAGCAAAAAAATAAGACTAAAAAAAGGCTAAGCGCAAAGGTGTTTTTCATGGTATTTTGGCTAATATTTTGCAGATCAATCCGTATATTCGTAGCTAATATCGCTAAAATCGATCATTTTATTATAAACGTTCAATTTCTGCAATATTATTAGCTAATTCAAGATTTTTAATAAATATTTTTCAAAATATGAAGATTGCAGTTGTAGGAACAGGATATGTAGGATTGGTTACCGGAACTTGTTTAGCCGAGGTGGGTATTCAAGTAACTTGTGTAGACATCGACGAAAAAAAGATAGCAGGTTTAAAAGCAGGTATCATGCCAATTTATGAGCCTGGCTTAGAAGAGATGGTGGTTCGTAATTTTCAAAAAGGAAAATTAAATTTTTCTACTTCTTTGAAAGAGGCTATTGTTGATTGCGATGTAGCTTTTATTGCAGTGGGTACGCCTCCAGGTGAAGATGGCAGTGCTGATTTAAAATATGTTTTAGGCGTGGCCAAAGAAATTGGCACACATATGAATAATTATTTAGTATTAGTTACTAAAAGTACCGTGCCTGTAGGAACTGCTAATTTAGTGCGTGCTACGGTGCAACAAGCCATTCAAGATAGAAACGAAAATTTAGCATTTGATGTAGCTTCTAATCCCGAATTTTTAAAAGAGGGTGCAGCAGTAGATGATTTTTTAAAGCCCGATAGAATAGTGATTGGCGTTGCTTCACAGCGTGCAGAAGACGTATTAAAAAAATTATACAAACCATTTGTATTAAATGGACATCCGATTATTTCTATGGATATTCCATCGGCCGAGATGACTAAATACGCTGCGAATGCGATGTTGGCCACCAAAATTTCTTTCATGAACGACATTGCGAATTTATGCGAAATTATGGGAGCCGATGTAAACATGGTACGCCGTGGCATTGGTTCTGATCCGCGTATTGGAAATAAATTTATTTATCCGGGCATTGGTTATGGAGGATCTTGTTTTCCAAAAGATGTAAAAGCATTAATTAAAACCGCATACGAAAACGGCTATCATATGGGCGTGCTCAAAGCGGTAGAAGAAGTAAACGATAAACAAAAATCAGTTTTGTTTGATAAAGTGATGCGTCATTTTGATGGTAATATTAAAGGAAAAACTTTTGGCATGTGGGGTTTATCTTTTAAACCAAAAACCGATGACATGCGCGAAGCACCTTCTTTGGTGATCATCGAAAAATTATTGGCACAAGGTGCGATTGTTAAAGTTCACGATCCCATTGCCATGAAGGAAGCAAAACATATTTTAGGCGATAAAGTGATTTTTTGTGAGCAGCAAGAACAGGCCATTGCCAGTGCAGATGCACTGTTGGTAGTGACCGAATGGGCCGATTACCGTGCTCCAGATTTAACCGAATTAAAAGCAAGTTTAGCAAGCCCAATCATTTTTGATGGCCGCAATATTTTTGATGCCAGCGAAATGCGCGAGCATGGATTTACCTATTATGGAATTGGAATAAATTAATTATGAAATCAAAAAGAGTTTTAATTACCGGTGCAGCAGGATTTTTAGGTTCTCATCTTTGTGATCGATTTATCAAAGAAGGATTTCGTGTAGTAGCGATGGATAATTTAATTACGGGTTCTTTAACAAACATCGAGCATCTTTTTAAATTAGAACAATTCGAATTTTACCATCACGATGTTTCTAAATTTGTGCATGTGCCAGGCGAAATAGATTATATTTTACATTTTGCTTCGCCGGCAAGTCCAATAGATTATTTAAAAATTCCGATTCAAACGTTAAAAGTTGGATCATTAGGAACCCATAATTTATTGGGTTTAGCAAAAGCAAAAAAAGCGCGCATGTTAATTGCGTCTACCTCTGAAGTATACGGCGACCCTACGGTTCATCCACAAACAGAAGATTATTGGGGTAATGTAAATCCGGTTGGTCCGCGTGGTGTATA
>JBILIO010000196.1:0-2957 GCA_044349915.1 Sphingobacteriales bacterium
TTTTAATTTGATTTTTTGTTAAAAAATCAAGCTCGTGCTGGCGATTATCAAAAATGATAAAATCGTTTCCGGTGCCTTGGTATTTATAGAAAGTGTATTTCATTTTAATTAAACAGCGCTTTGTAAATTAGTTTTTACAAAACTACTGCAATTTATTGAATAATATTGACGTTCAAATGGCATTGATTTTGTAAGCATAAATCAAACATTCTAAATTAAATTTAAAATGAAGACAAAAGTAATTTATTTATTATCGGCAGCCTTTTTAGGGGGTTTAGTGGCTTTGGGCGCTCATAACTTATTTAGCGAAAATAAATCCTATAGTATTGTAGCGCAGCAAAAAGCACAGTTTGCAAGCTTGCCAAGCTTTGTTTCTGCAGCAGATGGCAATACAAATTTTACAATTGCGGCAGCTAAAACAGTACCTGCAGTTGTGCATATTAAAGTAACACAAGAGCAGCAATCGGATGCAAATTATTTTGATCCATTCCGCGATTTTTTTGGAGAGGGTTATGGGGGTTTTAATTTTGGTCAGAGAGGACCTGCCGTTGGTTCTGGTTCTGGCGTAATTATATCTTCAGATGGATATATTGTAACCAATAACCATGTGGTAAAAGGAGCAGATAAAATTGAAGTGGTATTAAATGATCGCCGCTCGTTTAAAGGTAAAATTGTTGGAGTAGATCCAAATACCGATTTAGCACTGATTAAAATTGAGGCTACCAATTTACAATTTGTTACTTATGGTAATTCTGATGATGTAAAAATTGGTGAATGGGTTTTAGCAGTTGGAAATCCATTCAATTTAACTTCTACCGTAACGGCAGGTATTGTATCTGCTAAAGGAAGAAATATAAATATTATTGGAGAAAATGGCAGCACATCTGCATTTCCTATTGAATCATTTATTCAAACAGATGCAGCTGTAAACCCCGGAAATAGTGGTGGTGCGCTCGTTAATACTAATGGCGAATTAATCGGAATTAATACAGCTATTGCATCTCAGACGGGCACCTATGCTGGTTATGCATTTGCGGTTCCGGTTAATTTAGTGAAAAAAGTAATGGATGATTTATTAGAATTTGGAAAAGTACAACGCGCTTTCTTAGGGGTACAGATTACCGAAATAAATTCTGAAGTAGCGAAAGAAAAAGGTTTGAGTTCTACTAGTGGAATATATGTTGCCAAAGTAAATAACGAAAGTGCCGCTGAAGCTGCTGGTATTAAAGAAGGAGACGTTATTATTTCAGTGGCTGATGTTGCGGTGAATACCACTAGTGAATTAACAGAACAAGTAGGCAGACATAGACCAGGAGATAAAATAAATATTGAGTTGTTTCGTGGCGAAAAGAAAAAAACGATTGCGGTAATTTTAAGAGGCGCAGACAATACAACGGCTGCAAATAAAAAAGAGCAAATTAATTCTAAAACTGCATTAGGTGCAGATTTTGCAGAGCTTTCGGCTTCAGAAAAAAAGAATTTCAAAATCAATAATGGCATTAAAATTCAAAGCATTAAAGCAGGAAAATTTGCTGCAAGCGGCATTCGTCAAGGTTTTATTATTACTAGATTAAATAGTAAAACGGTAGATGCGGTTGCCGATGTAGATAATATCGTTAATGACGTAGAAAATAACATGTTAACCGTAGAAGGCTTCTATCCACAGAATCCTGGCAGTCGATATGTTTATTCATTTAATATAAAATAAGAAGATTTCATTAAAACAAAAAAGGCTATCAATAATTTGGTAGCCTTTTTATTTTTTTTCGATTGGAATTAATCTTCCGCCTTTATAAAAATATCTTTTATAATACCCTTCTCTTAGATCACTCATGATTACTCCTTTTTGAGTAGAAGAGTGAATAAATTTATTATTTCCTAGGTAAACACCAACGTGAGAAATTTGACCTCTTGCAATATTAAAAAAAACTAAATCGCCTTCTTTTAATGCAGACTTTGCAACAGGATTACATTGCTTGTACATGCTTCTAGAATCTCGTGTTAAACTGATCTTATAAATTTCTTCCACTAGCATTTTGGTAAAGCCCGAACAATCTATGCCATTTTTAGTGCTACCGCCAAATTGATAAGGTGTACCAACCCAATTGTACATTAAATAATACAAATTTAAATTACTAGTGGTGTCTAGGTCGATGCCGGTTTTTTGGGAATGATATAAAAAGCGCAAAGTGTCTGGATCTAAAACATCTTGGTCCTTTTCGATTTTTCGAGGAATGCTATAGTTGCGTTTAACCGCTTTTTTTCGATGAGGTCTTTGCTTTTTTCTGGCTTGAACAGAAAAGCAAAGGGATAACACCAAAATAAGGCTAAGTAGGTACTTCATTGGGCCAAAAATACGCATTCCAAATAAAATAGCCTTTTTATTGCCTTAAAACTTCTAAAAGTAACATTTTTTATAAAATCAGCTTTAAATTATCGATAGTGTAACTAGTACAGTAAGCAAGGCGCAAAAGATTGCTATTGTGCTTCAAATGGGCCAAATTTCTATATAAATAAATGGCTATTTATACGCTTTTTCAATTTTATTGATAGATTTGTGTTCTATTTTGAATTGATAAGAAATATGGCAACTAAAATTACAAAAGATACTTATTTAGCGTGGTACGAATCCATGTTATTGATGCGCAAGTTTGAAGAAAGAGCGGGTCAATTATATGGTCAACAAAAAATCAGAGGATTTTGCCATTTATATATTGGACAAGAAGCAGTAGTAGCAGGAGCAATGACCGTGTTGCGCAAAGAAGACGGAATGATTACCGCATACAGAGATCATGCACATGCGATTGCCAAAGGAATTTCAGCTAATGCTGTAATGGCTGAATTATTTGGAAAAATAACGGGTTGTTCTAAAGGTAAAGGTGGTTCGATGCACATGTTTTCTAAGGCACATAATTTTTATGGTGGCCATGGAATTGTGGGTGGTCAAATGCCATTAG
>JBILIO010000038.1:0-11056 GCA_044349915.1 Sphingobacteriales bacterium
AGTAGCCAATAAATCGCCTTCTTTCATCAATTTTAGTGCTTGCATATTTAAATCTTTATAGGCACGCTCGGCACGAGGCAATGATTTTCTGGATGGCGCCAATTTGGGTGGATCTAATATGATCATATCCCAATGCTTATTTGCCGAATTGGCCTCTCTTAAATATTGAAAAACATCGGCCACTATTAGATTTTCTTCGGCAAATGGAATTTGGTTAGCCTGGTAATTCTCTTGAACACTTGCCATGGCAGCGGCAGATGAATCTACAGATGTTACCTCTTTTGCACCTGCATTTTTAGCGTATAAACTAAAGCCGCCTGAATAAGAAAAACAATCCAATACATTTTTACCTTTTGCAAAATTGGCTAAGTATGCACGATTTTCTCTTTGATCTAAAAAGTACCCCGACTTTTGTCCTTCGTTCACATCTACTAAAAAATGAATATTATTTTCTTTGATTAAAATAGGCTCAGTTGGAATAGATCCATAAAGTAAACCGCTCGAAACAGTTAATCCTTCTAGTATTCTAGCCGATGCATCGCTGCGTTCAAAAATTCCTTTTGGATTTAAAATTTTAATAAGTGCATCGATGATGATTTGTTTTCTTTGATCAATTCCTAAAGTTAAAAATTGACAAACTAAATAATCTTGGTATTTATCTACAATTAATCCGGGTAATTCGTCGGCCTCCGAAAATATTAAACGATAACTATCGGTCGCATTTAAATCGATGCCTTCTTTTCTTCGCTCAATCGATTTAACTATTTTTTGAAACCACCATTGTTCATCAATAATTTCGGATTCGGACCAAGCCAATAAACGAACTGTTATTTTAGACGCTTGATTGTAATAACCGTAAGCCAAAAATTGTCCATTGAAATCGTTCACACTCACTAAATCGCCATTGGCGGGCTGGCCTATCACTTTTGCAATTGCTCCCGAAAACACCCAACTGTGGTGATGTTTAACTGGTTTTTCTTTCCCCTTTGCTAAATTAACCTGAATCATTTTTCTATTTTTACCAAAAATACAAATACTAATCTCAATATGAGCTATACTTTATTTTCGGACGAATATTTTATGAACGAAGCGCTCAAACAAGCGCAGCTGGCTTTCGAAGCAGACGAAGTACCGATCGGCGCCGTTATTGTTTGTCAAAATAAAATAATAGCTAAAGCCCATAACTTAACCGAAAGACTCACCGATGTTACGGCTCATGCAGAAATGCAAGCCTTTACCGCCGCATCTAATTTTTTAGCCGCAAAATATTTACCCGAATGTACGCTATATGTAACGGTAGAACCCTGTGTCATGTGCGCAGGTGCATCGTACTGGACACACATCGGAAAAATTGTGATTGGAACAGGCGACGAAAAACGTGGGTATGCTAGCTTTGGAGAAAAAATATTACACCCTAAAACAATTGTAAAAGTTGGCGTGTTAGCAGATGAATGTAAAGCAATTATGCAATCTTTCTTTCAACAGAAAAGAACCGAATAAACCTTAATTTTTATTTATATTTGAACTAAGAATTTAACAATTAAAAACAAAGAAAATATGAGTTTTACCTTACCCGCATTATCTTATGCAGTCGATGCCTTAGAACCGCATATCGACAAAATGACTATGGAAATTCACCATGGAAAACATCATGCAGCATATGTTACTAATTTAAACAATGCCATTGCAGGAACCGATGCAGAAAAATTAAGCATCGATGAAATTTGTAAATCAATTTCAAAATATCCAATGGCCGTGAGAAACAATGGCGGTGGACATTTCAACCATTCTTTGTTTTGGTCAATTATGAGCCCTAATAAAGGTGGCGTACCAAGCGGAAAATTAGCAGATGCAATCAATGCAGCTTTTGGCAGCTTCGACGAATTCAAAACTAAATTTGCAGCAGCAGGTGCGACTCGTTTTGGATCTGGATGGGCTTGGTTAATTGTAGGCGCTGATCAAAAATTAGCGATCTGTTCAACTCCTAATCAAGACAACCCTTTAATGGATATTGCGGAAGTAAAAGGCACACCAATTTTAGGAATGGATGTTTGGGAACATGCTTATTATTTAAAGTATCAAAACAGACGCCCAGATTATATGACTGCATTTTTCAATGTTATTAATTGGGATGCGGTAACAGAGCGTTACGAAAAAGCATAAGTTAAAATATACTTAATAAAAAAGCCGCTTGAAAATTCAAGCGGCTTTTTTTATGGGTAAAATAAAAGATTATTCCACCGTTACACTCTTTGCTAAATTTCTAGGTTGATCTACATTACATCCTCTCATAATAGCAATATGATAAGACAATAATTGCAATGGAATGGTTGCCAATAATGGCACCAAAGCTTCCTCTGTATCTGGAATTTCAATTACATAATCTGCCATTGTTTTTACTTCGGTATCGCCTTCTGTAACAATCGCAATAATTACACCTTTACGTGCTTTTACTTCTTGAATATTAGAAATGGTTTTTTCGAGAATAGAACCTTTAGTAGCAATCACTACTACTGGCATATTTTCATCTATTAAAGCAATTGGACCATGCTTCATTTCTGCAGCAGGATAGCCTTCTGCATGAATGTAAGAAATCTCTTTTAATTTTAGTGCACCTTCTAAAGCAACCGGAAAATTAAATCCCCTACCTAAATATAAAAAGTTATGTGCGTCTTTAAATTTTGCAGCAATTTCTTGAATTTGATCATTTGAAGTCAATGCTTTTTCCACTTTTGCAGGGATAGCTTCTAAAGCTGTTAACAATTCTACCATGCGTGAACGAGAAACTGTTCCTTTGATTTGTGCCAATGACCAAGCCAATAAAGTTAGGATAGTTACTTGCGCAGTAAATGCTTTAGTAGAGGCCACGCCAATTTCTGGTCCAGCATGCGTGTACGCACCGGCATGTGAAGCACGTGGAATAGACGAACCAACCACATTACAAATTCCAAATATTGTTGCCCCTTTAGATTTTGCTAATTCAATGGCAGCAAGCGTATCAGCGGTTTCGCCTGATTGCGAAATAGCAATTAAAATATCATTTTCTGTAATAATTGGATTACGATACCTGAACTCCGAAGCGTATTCTACTTCAACAGGTACACGTGCAAATTCTTCGATAATATATTCTGCCACTAAACCTGCATGCCACGAAGTACCACACGCAACAATAATAATTCGGTCTGCATTTTTAAATTTAGTTTCGTATTCTTTTAATCCACCTAAAGAAATCAAACCTTCGTTTGCACGAATTCTACCACGCATACTATCATAAATAGATTTTGGTTGTTCGTAAATTTCTTTCATCATGAAATGCTCGTAGCCATTTTTCTCAATCATTTCTAATTGCATTTCCAGTTCATGAATGACCGGATTTTGAACAACGTTTTCAATATTTTTGATAACCAAAGAATCTTTTTTTACAATAGCCATTTCGCTATCATTTAAATACACTACATTTTTAGTGTATTCAATAATGGGTGTAGCATCAGAAGCAATAAAATGCTCTCCATCGCCAATGCCTATAACCATTGGGCTTCCTTTACGCGCTACAATTAATTCGTCTTGTTGATCTTCCGAAATAATCACAATGGCGTATGCGCCTATTACTTCGTGTAACGATAAACGCACAGCTTCTTCTAAAGAAACATTTGCTTTGTGTTGAATTTCTTCAATTAAGTGAATTAATACTTCGGTATCGGTATCGCTATGAAAAACATGCCCTCTTTTTGTTAATTCAGTTTTAATGGTTGCATAGTTTTCAATAATTCCGTTATGAATAATTGAAAGTTTTCCATTGTTAGATTTATGCGGATGCGCATTGCGATCGTTTGGTTCGCCATGTGTTGCCCACCTGGTATGACCCATTCCAACCGAGCCATTGATGTCTTTGCCTTCGGCAAAATTTTCTAAATCGCTTACCTTACCTGCTTTTTTGTAAATGTTCATCGAACCATTTAACAAAGTTATGCCGGCACTATCGTAACCTCTATATTCTAACCTTTTTAATCCTTTTATAATTACATCGTATGCATTACGATGTCCAATATATCCTACAATTCCACACATAATTTGAAATGTTATTTTTTTGCAAATTAATAATTAAAGTTTTGAATAACTAATAGCTAATCTGATGGGTCTACTTGGGTGTTTTGGACCATTTAAAATACTTCGATTGGCCTTAATTTGTTTACTGGCATCTTCTAAATAGAGTGCCTGAAAATCTAATTTATTTAAAATAAACTGCTGAACAGTTTTAGTCATTTCGATGGTGTATTGCTTTTTACTTGCATCATATACCCCACTAGAAATAAGGTATTCGGTGCTACTTCCTTTTCTTCTGGCCTTTAACGAAAGCGTACTAATTGGAGCAAATTTGCTATCCGAACCAGTCTCAATTGGAATAATTAATTCTGCTTTATTGATGGCAATTTTATTAGAATCTTTTCTTAATTCTAAATCGGGAAAACGAATACGCACTCTTGTACCTGCTAAAGATTGCGCGTAGGCATTTTGTTGCCCTTGAACGGTATCTGTAAATTGATATTGTACTTTGGTATTCGAATAATCGTGTTCGTAACGATTCACATTTGCTGCAACACTATTGATATTAAAAATAAAATTGCTGGTGTCTGTTGAGTTTTTATAATACAAAATAATATAAGAACGATTGGCATTCGTTAAATCAAAAGACATTACACCACCATTGCCACTCAAGTTTTTTGCGGTTAAATAAAATCCTTTATAGGCATTTAAAAAAGCGGTATTATCAGATAAATCAACTAGTCCAGACTTTGCTAATAATTCTTTACCAAAATCATCCGTTAATTTAATTCTTATTTGAGGATACACTTTCATGACGGTATCTTTTTTACCATCAATAATATTTTGAATAATCAAACTGTCTTTAGTATTTGGTCTATAACGAACAGATCCAATTTCGGTTGATTTTACTTTGTATTTTTTATTGGAATAATAAATGCTGTCATTGCTAATGGTTTCGTCTAATTGCGATACGGAAATATTAAATATAGCATTTTTATCCCCGTAGAATCTTTGGGAAGTATCTCCAATATATCCCATTACCATCACAATAGAATCGAGCGTTGGTGTGGTACCAAAACTCACATTGTTTTTAGAAAGCGTGGCATGAAAAGCAATACTGGCTCTGGTTTCGCCAAATACTGGATCGATAAATTCTCCTAAAAGGTTTCTTGCATAATTGGAAGAAATTAAGGTATCGTCTTTCACTGTCCAAAGAACAATACTAGATGTATCATTTTTACCAACGCCTATACCTGTTTCGTTTAATTGATCTTCTAGCCCAATCGAACCTTCTTTTTTACAAGATTGTAAAATAAAAAGACTTATTAATATAATTAATAAGTCTTTGGATGTCTTCCACTTCATTCTTAAAATTCTTTAAGTAGTTACTAAATCTACGCTTACCTCATCATAAAACTGAACAAAATTATCAAAATCAAACGTTTCGTGGTCTGTTTTCTCGATAATTAATTTGTCGGTTTGTTTGTTAAGATACTTTAAAACGCTTGCTTCAATGTTTTCGTCTGCTTTAATAACAGCATCTGAATAATTAATTGCGCTTATATGTAGAGATGAACAGCTGGAATCCTTTAATAATGCTGCATCTGTAGCATTCATATCGGGAGTTAAAGCCTTAGTTTTTAAATTTTTATCGAGGTTTTCTGTAAAACAATTTTCATAAACAGAATAAACAACCTTGGTGTTTTTAAACATTGGATCCTCACGATAAGCTGTTTTTAAATACATCGGTACTAAACTGCTCATCCAACCCATGCAATGAACCACATCTGGCATCCATCCTAATTTCTTTACCGTTTCAATGGCACCTTTACAGAAGAAAATCATGCGCTCGTCGTTATCGTCGAAGAACTTTTCTTTTGCATCTCTAAACACTTGTTTGCGTTGGAAATATTCCTCATTATCTAAGAAATAAACCTGCATTCTTGCAGTTGGAAGCGATGCCACCTTGATAATTAATGGATTATCATTTTCGTTGATGACGATATTCATACCAGATAAACGAATTACTTCATGTAATCTGTTTCTTCTTTCGTTGATATTACCAAAACGCGGCATTAAGATTCGAATTTCGAAACCTTTTTCTTGCATTGCCTGCGGTAATTGCCTAGTAATTTTAGCGATTTTGGTAAGCTCCAGAAATGGTGACATTTCGTGGGCGATAAAGAGAATCTTTGTTTTTGCCATATTGAACTAACTCCTAGTCAACAATTTATCGTGGAATAACGAGCTAAATTGGGATTGCAAATATACTAATAATATTGGATAATTTTTTGAAAAACCAATATGATGCTTGATATTATCAAAAAAATGACAATTTTGCCTAATCAATGCGCTTCAGGTGAAAATTTGTAAAACAAAAGAGGAATTAATAGCAATACTTGCCTTAGCCAAGACAAATAAGCAATCTATTGGCTTTGTGCCAACTATGGGCGCGATTCATATTGGCCATACTTCTTTAATCCATAAGGCAAAAAGCGAAAACGACTTGGTTATATGTAGCATTTTTGTCAATCCCACTCAATTCAATGATCCTAGCGATTTAATTAAATATCCTCGTCCAATTGAAAACGATATGCAATTGCTCGAATCGGCAAATTGTGATGTATTGTTTTTGCCAGCAATTAGCGAGATGTATAGCCCTGGCGAAATTTGGGAACACTCTTTTGGCGAGATTGAATTATGCTATGAGGGCGCAAGCAGGCCCGGACATTTTAAAGGTGTAGGGCAAATAGTATACAAACTTTTATCGCTGATTGAACCCGATAAAGCCTATTTTGGCCAAAAAGACTTCCAACAAACCATTGTGGTAAAGCAATTAGTAAAAGACTTTTGTTTATTAACCGAAATAGTGATTTGCCCTATACTTAGAGCGGCCGATGGTTTGGCATTAAGCTCTAGAAACATTCGCTTAAATGAGCTAGAAAGAGTTGATGCAGCTAAAATTTATGCAGTATTAAATAACTGTAAAAGCCAATTTTTAAAGCATGAGGCCATTTCAACTATTCAATTAACAGCCGAAAATGCCCTACAATCAATTCCTAATGTTCAGCTTGAATATTTTGCCATTGTTGCACAAGATGACCTCAACACATGGGATATTAGTAAGCCTAAGGCACCAATTGCCATTGTTGCCCTTCGCTTTCCAAGCGTTAGATTAATAGATAATATGGTGCTTGAATAGGAATCTAAATTATTTTACCTTTGCCCCACTATGCATATAGAAATATTAAAATCTAAAATTCACCGCGTAAAGGTTACGCAGGCCGAGCTTCATTATGTTGGTAGCATTACTATCGACGAAGATTTAATGGATGCAGCCAATATTATTGCACACGAGAAGGTGCAAGTAGTCAATATCAATAATGGCGAACGTTTTGAAACATATGTGATCAAAGGTGAACGTGCATCGGGAACCATTTGTTTAAATGGACCAGCTGCTAGAAAAGTACAGGTAGGAGATATTGTTATTATTATATCTTACGCAAGCATGGAATTTGAAGCGGCTAAAAAGCACCAACCTATTTCCATTTTCACAGACGAACAAAACCGCTTAGTATAAATCGTTGAAAAACACCCTCAAATATATCCTATTTTTAGGATTAGGCGCTGCCCTTTTATGGTTTAGTTTTCGCAATCAAAACTTATTGCTGTTAGGTGAAAGTTTAAAATCGGCGAACTATTATTGGGTCGCTTTATCGGTATTGGTTTCTCTTTTTGCTCATTGGCTAAGGGCTTTGCGTTGGAAAATGTTATTTGAGCCCATTGGCTACCAACCCAAAACAACACATACGTTTTATGCAGTAATGATAGGCTATCTGGCCAATTTAGCATTTCCTAGAATGGGTGAAGTTTCTAGGTGTGCCGTGCTCAATAAAACAGATAACATGCCCATTTCTACACTTATTGGAACGGTAGTAGTTGAGCGAATTATCGATGTAATTTTTTTATTAGGATTAGGCTTATTGGCCATATTAATATTGTACAAAGAAATAAATGTATTTGTTTTTGAAAATTTTATAACCCCTCTTTTTACTAAATTAAATAGCGCAGTTGGTTTAATTATACCTGCCATTGGAATTGCTTTAGTATTTGGTATTTTATTTTTCTTTTTAAGAAAAAAAATAAAGACTTGGCATATCACTCAAAAAATAAATGCTTTTACATTATCCTTAAAAAAAGGATTGCTTTCTGCTTTGCAATTAAAAAATAGACTTCGATTCTTTGGTTTATCTATTGGCATTTGGGCGTGTTATTTATTAGCTACTTATTTATGCTTTTTTGCTATACCCGCAACAAGTCAATTAAGTATGGCCGTTGGCTTATTTGTAATGGTGGCAGGCGGAATTGGTATGTCTGCTCCTGTACAAGGCGGAATTGGGGCATTTGAAGCGGCCGTTAGTATTTCTTTATTGGTCTTTAGTATAAAAGAAAACGATGGCTTAAGCTATGCTGCAATTAGCCATGGCTCACAAATTTTATCTATACTGGTAGTGGGATCAATTAGTTTATTCTTTGTATTTTTGATTAAAAGAAAACAAGCATAAGCAATGGAAAAATTGATGAAGATAAAATCCAAAATCATGCAGAAGGAAGAAGTTTCTGGTTTGATGGATGTATGGAAATACATGGGATTGAAAATTGTTTTCACCAATGGCTGTTTTGATATTATCCATTATGGACATATCGATTATTTAGCCAGAGCGGCCTCTTTAGGAGGGAAATTAATTATTGGTTTAAATACAGATGCTTCTGTAAGTAAATTAAAAGGTCCAAACAGACCTATTCAAGATCAGCAATCGAGGGCATTAATATTAGCGGCATTGCAATTTGTTGATGCGGTTATTTTATTTGATGAAGAAACACCTCAAGAGCTCATCAGTTTTTTAATCCCTGATATTTTAGTTAAGGGAAGCGACTACCGCATCGAACAAATAGTGGGTGCAGATGTTGTATTAAACAACGGTGGAAAAGTAGAAACCATGGACTTTGTAGCAGGTTATTCTACTTCAAATATTATTGAAAAAATTAAACAATCGAATTAAATATCAACCTATAACAAAAATATAATATGCATTTCCAACTTACAGAAGAACATTTAATGATTCAAAAAGCAGCAAGAGATTTTGCGCAAAATGAATTAAAACCAGGAGTGATTGAAAGAGATGAAAAACAAATTTTTCCGGCAGAACAAATAAAAAAATTAGGTGAATTAGGTTTCTTAGGAATGATGGTTGATCCTAAATACGGAGGATCTGGACTAGATGCCATTTCTTATGTATTAGCCATGGAAGAACTTTCTAAGGTAGATGCTTCTGCTTCGGTAGTAGTTTCGGTAAATAATTCATTGGTATGCTACGGTATCGAAGCTTATGGAAATGAAGAACAAAAATTAAAATACTTAGTGCCCTTAGCAACAGGCGAAAAAATTGGTGCCTTTTGTTTATCAGAACCAGAAGCAGGTTCGGACGCAACAAGTCAACAAACAACAGCCATAGATATGGGCGATCATTATTTGTTGAATGGCACTAAAAATTGGATCACCAACGGAAACTCTGCTAGCACCTATATCGTAATTGCACAAACAGATGTAAGCAAAGGTCACCGCGGTATTAATGCATTAATTGTAGAAAAAGGAATGCCTGGATTTGAAGTGGGCGTTAAAGAAAATAAATTAGGTATTAGGGGTTCTGATACGCATTCGCTTTTGTTCACAGATGTAAAAGTGCCGAAAGAAAATAGAATTGGAGAAGATGGTTTTGGCTTTAAATTCGCCATGAAAACTTTGGCTGGTGGAAGAATTGGAATCGCTGCACAGGCATTGGGTATTGCATCTGGCGCTTATGAATTAGCGCTTGCTTATTCAAAGGAAAGAAAAGCATTTGGTACTACCATCTCTAATCACCAAGCCATTCAATTTAAATTAGCCGATATGGCTACAGAAATTGAAGCCGCAAGGTTGTTGTGTTTAAAAGCAGCTTGGTTAAAAGATAATCACCAAGAATATGCACTAGCAAGTTCTATGGCAAAATTATTTGCTTCAGAAACCGCGATGAAAACAACAGTAGAAGCCGTTCAAATTCATGGTGGTTATGGATTCGTAAAAGAATTCCACGTAGAAAGATTAATGCGTGATGCAAAAATCACCCAAATATATGAGGGAACATCAGAGATTCAAAGAATTGTAATTTCGCGAGAAATATTGAAATAAAATATCAAAGTAATCAATAAAAAAGCCCGATGAATTTCATCGGGCTTTTTTAATTAATAATATTTTTTATTGCGCTAGCGCTGCAGATTGAGCAGCAATGCCCTCTCTAGCTTGCTGGTGCGTAATTCGAATGCCATCTTTGTAAGGCACAATAAAAGCATCTTTAATACCCATTTGCTGAATGTCTTTTCGATAGGACACTGCATCTTCAAAAGTAAAAAACAAACCAATCATGTATTTTTCTAAGCCTTTTAAATATTCTACTTGAATACTTTGATCGTCTTTGTTCATTTTATTTTTTAAATCGAAGTTTTTAAAGGCCCCTAATTGAATTCGATAATAATAGCCCTTTGCTTGAACGGCACTTAATACTCCATAAACCCTTGTTGTTTTATTTTCACAGTTTTTTTGCAAATCACTATATTTATTTTGCATGCCATACAAATAAGCTTGCATGGTATCTGTTTTCTTTTTAGCAATAGCAATTTCGATTTCTTTTTCTTCTAACTGCTCCTCGAAGCTGATTTTCAATTTACGAATATCAGCTGGTTTCAATTTCTTTAACGCTTTCAATTCTTGCTTGATGGCATTTTTTTCTGCTTTGGTTTGAGCCAATAAATACATAGGCGACACCAAAATGAGGAAACAACATAGAAATCTATAAATATATTTTGAAAGCATTTTAAAGGATATGTTTATATTGCAATTTAGTAATTTCTTTGGATTTTAAAACATAAACAATCCATTACCTAGTGAATAAAATATGAAAAAAATAAAATTTAG